>JAOZSG010000036.1:0-9628 GCA_029939785.1 Fidelibacterota bacterium
GGACACAGTATTCTTATGATCTTAGTCAATTCGGTGGACAATCTGTATATCTTACTGTTCATTGTGTTTCAGTAGACAGATTTTATCTTTTTCTTGACGATTTTCTTGTTACTGCTACAGGTGCAAGTGATATTGATGATTTTGTGGAGATCATACCCACATCTTTTGAGTTATGCCAGAATTATCCGAATCCATTTAATCCAAGTACAAGAATATCTTATTCAATTCCAGAATTGACAAAAGTAAAATTGACAGTATTTGATATTAATGGTAAAGTTATTGAAGAACTTGTCAATGATAATCAGAAACCAGGAACTTATACACTAACCTGGAATGCAATTGATAATTCAACAGGAATCTATTTTATTCGGTTAGAGACATCTGATTTTACTAAAGTAAGAAAGATGATGTTTGTAAAATAATCTAAATTTTAATAATTATTAAAAAAGCCTCTTGATATTATTCAGGAGGCTTTTTTGTTGATAATAATAAATATTATTATCCATAGTGAAGCGTTTAACTGATATTTCCGAGTTAATTTTTAAAGAAAATTTATATCAGAAGAAGATAAGAAAGTAATTTGTAATATATTATATGGAGTACATTGACCGTATCAATACCACATTGACGCAGTCAATGTACTCCAAATGAAGAAAAATACTATTCTCTTTGTTTGATTTATTAAATCTTCATTATAAATTACTCAATGCAAAAATTGTCCTGGAAAATTGTTTTTATTTCATCATTGCTGATTTTAACAGTAATACTTGGTTTATTTATTCCTACTTATTGGCAAACCAGATCAAATATGGAAAACCAACTATCCTTATACATGAAGCAAAACATTAAATTACTTGAACAAAATATTGACGATTCAATTTTTAATATTCTTAATAAATTTCCAAAATCGTCATACAAAGATACATTAGAGTTAGAGTTTCAAAATCATTTATCACTTTTATCAGCTAACGCAATTTTTCTTATCAAAAATAATGGTACGATAATATCAGTTTCTGGGAAAAGTATAAATGCAGTTAAATCAATTATGCTTCTCGAAGATTTTATTAATTCCAGTGAAAAAATAATAAACTCACCACTTTTTAATGACTCTGAAGGAAACTATTACTTATCTACATTATTAAAATTGGACAATTATGACTTGATATTAGGAATTAGTGCAAATGCTGAATTTCTTTCACATACTGCTAAATTGAGAAATAATATGATTGTATTTGGTATTAGTGTGATGATTTTTAGTATTCTGCTATCCATAGTATTATCCAAAACAATCCTGCATCCTTTGGAAAAGTTGACTCAATATGCGACAGAAATAGGAAAGGGAAGAGGTCAAAAAATCAAAATGGATTCCCGTAATGATGAAATCGGATTTTTATATAAAACTATGGTAAAAATGGAAGCAAGTATCAAGCAGCGTTCTAAGGAAAATAAACAGTTGGTCGCATCTGTATCTCATGAAATTAGAAATCCTTTAGCCGGAATTAAAATCAATTCTGAGTTATTGATGGAAGAAAGTGAAAATAATCCAGAATTATTAGGCTATTCAAAAGCTATATTTAAAGAGGCAAATCATTTGTCCGAGATAGTTGATAATTTTTTGAATTATGCCAAACCAATAGAAGCAAATTTAGAGTTAGTTGATATTAGAGAAATTCTTAATGAAATATGTAATAATTTTAAATCCAATAAGATAAATATTCATGGCAATGCAAAAGCAAAAGTTCACCCAGGTAAAATTCAGCATGCATTTGCTAATTTAATACGAAATGCAATTGAAGTCTCAAGTGATAAGCCAATTGACATTGAAATAAGTCAGACTGATAAAATTTTTGTAAAATTTCAAAATTATGGACCGAAAATATCGGTTGATTTATACCCTCAGATTTTTGAGGCTTTTTTTAGTACGAAAGAATCAGGTGTTGGTTTAGGTTTGGCTATTTCAAAATCTATCGTCGAGCAACATGGGGGAAATATCATTTTGGTTAAATCCGATGATAAAGGCACGATATTTGAAATAAGCCTTCCTGTAATAAATAATGAAATGAAATAAGTGGAAAAATTTAGATCAAAATATAAAATATTAGTTGTTGAAGATAATGAAACCCTAAGAAATGGAATTATTGCTTCATTGAGAAAACAGAATTATTCTGTCGATTTCGCTGAGGATGGTGAAATGGGTTTTGAGAAATTCCGAAAAAATGGATATCATCTTGTTATATCAGATATTAAAATGCCTAAAATGGATGGAATAACTCTATTTAACAAAATCAGAAGTGAACATACAGATACGAGGTACATTTTCATTACTGCATTTGCTACAGTTGATATTGCAGTAGAATCTATAAAAAATGGTGCTGATGACTTTATAACCAAACCTTTTTCTGTGGCTGAATTAAGGAACAAAGTTGATAATATATTTCAAAATTGGGTAGTTATAAATGATTCTATTTCAAATGAATCTGATATATCCGGATTGATTGGTAATTCTATCAGTATAAAAAAAATTAAAAATATAATTAATAAAGTATCCAAAGTTGATAGTCCTGTTTTGATTACAGGTGAAAGTGGTACAGGTAAAGAAGTTGTAGCAAAGTCTATTCATGATCTTAGTAATCATTCAGACGGACCATTTATTTCTGTGAATTGTGGTGCATTAAATGCAAATCTGCTGGAGTCTGAGTTATTTGGTCATGAAAAAGGATCTTTTACCGGAGCTATAAAAAGTCATGCAGGGAAATTTGAACAAGCATGTGGCGGTACACTTTTGCTTGATGAAATTGGGGAAATGGATGTAAATCTTCAGGTGAAACTACTCCGTGTTCTACAAGAAAGGAAATTTCAGAGAGTTGGTGGAGAAAAATATATTTCACCAAAATTCAGGCTACTTGCTGCAACTAACAGAGAATTAAAAAAAGAAGTAGAAAAAGGAAATTTTCGGTCTGACCTTTTTTATAGATTGAATGTAATTCCAATTATCATTCCTCCTATTCGAAAGCGTAAGGATGATATTTCTTTACTTACTGAATATATTATTAAGAAAAAAAGCAAAGAAATAGGACGGAAAATTCCAAAAATTACATCAAGTGTAATGGCTAAAATAAAAAGTTATTCCTGGCCGGGAAATGTTAGAGAATTAGAAAATTTTTTAGAACGATCACTTATTTTTATTGACGAAGACATTTTTACGGATTCATTATTTGAGATGTCTGGTATTGAGGAGAATGACATGGCAATGCAATCAAGTAACCTTGTGGAAACTCTGGAAAAGATGGAGCGGGAAATGATTGTAAATGCACTCAAAGATTGCAATGGTATAAAACAACAGGCTTCAAAACAATTAAATATCAAAACAAGTACATTATATTATAAAATGGAAAAATTTAATATTATAAATGAGGAGTATATTTAATATGAACTCCTTAAGGCTACTTCCAATAGTCATTATGGTTTGTCTCTTTTCAAGAATTTATTCTCAGGAAACAATTGGAACATTTCAACAATTAGAAAAAAATATTTCAGAACTAACCAGTCTGATGAAGGATAAAAAATCCTTGAGTAATGAAATAAATATTCTTGATAACGAAATAGCATTATTAAAATCTTCAAAAAAATTAAATTGGTTTGATAATAGAAAGTTGGCAAAACTTACCGCTAAAAAAGATTTGGAAAATGATAAAATTCTTGAATTGTATAATTCCATAATTAGAATGAAGAATGAATGCTATCAGACTTATAAAATTTATTTCCCAAGGCTTAAACAAGATATTAATGATAATTTTGAACAACTTGAAAAAGAATTTGATAGTACAGAGCGGAATCAAATTTTAAATAAAATTATTGAACAAAAAAGAAGACGAGATTTCATTGTTTCAACTCAAAAATATTATATACAGATTGATAATGAGACCGATATAATACAGCAGGATATTACAGATATTAGAAATAATTTGGATGAAAAATTTATTGATGAAATGAAAAATATTATCAAAGATAAAATATACCAATTTGACCTTATTATTAATGCTGCAAAAAAGGAGAAACAACTTAAGAAAAAATTAGAGGATTTTAATCTGGAAATAAGTTCGATTTCTGAGCCGGAATCCTATCAGAATGAAAAAAGTACGAATGAATCTGGCAGTTATTCTTTAGCAGATGAAAAGGATTATAATTTTGATAATTATACTGAAAATGTAGCAAGAAGTTCAGACCAAATGAATAAGGAAATTGATTTTATTCATTATGAAGATAATTATCTGTTCTTATTCGACAAAAAATCCATTGATTCTATTGATAATTATGTTAGTCATATTGATTCTCTAAAAAATTATTATAAAAAAATGCTTGAAAACCTTGAATAAAAAAATTAGAAAATTTATATAATTATATCAATGAAAAAATATGTAAGAAATAGTATCCTTATTGCTTTGATATTGCTTAATAATGTTTTCGGTGAAGAAAACATTATTAAGCAATTTTTTATAAGACCTGAGATTGGTTATGACAGCAATATTTATGAAAATACTCAGGGAATAAAATCAAGGGATATATCACCATCATTATGGTATGGTGGAAAACTTCAAAAAAATATTAATGAAATTATACTTCGAGGACAGTTAATTGGTTATTATTCTAAATATTTACAATTCTCCCAAGAAAATAAAGGTTTTAATAATTTTAAAATGAATATCAGATATAATCTGAATAACAAGATGTTTATTTATAGTCAGTATAACTATTTTGGGAAATATTGGCCAAATTCTCTGTCAGGATATTTTCATAATACTTTTTCTATGGGAATTGGAAAATCTTTTAGGAGAATTACCTCTATCTTTGATGTTTATTATATGAACAGTGAATATTCTCTTTATAATTATTTTAATAATACTAAATATGGAATAAATCTGTCTAATTATTTTGTGTTCAATCCAAAATTTAATTTTCATGTGATAGTGCATAGTTCGAATATTTATTTTGATCAAATGTATAATCAAAAAAACAGAAAAGATCGAATAATTACATCAAAATTTGGAATAGAATATAATAACAATATTATTATTGGAACTGATCTTCAAATTAGTAATGTTGCATCTAATATTGATTATAATTCAAATACTTTGTTATATATCAGTCCATATTTATCAGCAGAAATGTATAATTTTTATGTTCAATTATTAATTCGGTTTACCATAAAAAAATATAGTACATCTCTTTCTCTACCTGAAATAAACAATGCCGCGATTTCACCAGATCCTGAAGAAAATATCTATAATAGATTCTTTTTTAAAATTGAATATCCATTTACTCCAAAATTATCAGCAGTCGGGAAAATTGCTATGATCCAAAATGAATACAGATATATAAACAGATATTATGAAAAATTGCTTTTGGGATTTGGTGTGCAATATAATATTAAATGAATTGGCTTCGGCAGATAAGTTTAGGAGACGCATTGGATGGATTAACTCCGGATACGTCTGAAACCTATTTGGCTTACTTCGTTTCGCTGAAAATAGGTTGAGGCTACTAATGTATCAATCAGGTTTAAACAGGCAAGTCAGTCATAGGCCTGATTTGCAAAATGCCTGTACTACGTAACACAGTCTGTGACCGTAATTTTTACCCACATTTCATAAATCGCATTCTTAATCCCCGGACTTGACTTGCAACGGGATTTATAAAAAATAACAATAGAATACGGATTGGACGGATCGAAAACCTTTACCTTTCTTCTAATTGTTTATCTATCCAATTTGAATTTCTCCGGCAGTGTAAAATTGCATAAATAATAACTTGTTCGGTTTAAATTTTATAGTAGATGGCAAAAGGAAATTTATTTGTGATTAAACGAAAAAATCCATTTGTTTTATTGTGCATCCCTCCGAAATAAGATAAAGAATCTATTTCAGAATAAATTGTATCTAAAAAATAAGAACCAAGTCCAGTAGATTGTTTTTCATAAAAAATAAAACTATTTTCTAAGTCTTTTTCTGCAATATCAAGAATTTTACTTGCAATTAACATTCCTTTTAATTCTTTCTTTTGATTCTTCCCAATTTGATATTTTTGCAGTTCCGGAAGCCATATATTTTTCTCTTTTATCGAGTACACCATTATGCCATTCAGGAGTTACAATATTCTTATCATCTTTTGATAAGTCTGCCCATAATTCTTCTATTAAATGTAATTTTTGAGAAAATGATAATTGTGATATTTTAATTTTTCCATAATAAAGCCTTTTTTTGTAAATACATTATTTGAAGTTAACAAATTAAAAAAGAACATGAAAATAATTATTTTGATATTTGTTATTTCATAAACCCTTTTATTATTAGTCATAATTAATCCGGTGAAAATCTTGAATTGTTATTATATTGTATTTCATAGTATCAGAAATCTGAGACTCATGTCAGAAATTTGAGGTAATTATTTGGATATTTTGATGGTTTACGACGAGAAATATAACTGGCATAGGTATTGATAAATGTAATATTGAATTTATGGAGATAATGATGAAATTAATAAAATCCAAAATATTTATACTTTTTACGATATTGATAATTTTTCAATCTTGTGCAGAAAATAAAAATTATGATAATTCATTTGAAATGGATGAAGTGATATCTTTGAAGTTCAATCAATCAGCTCTTAACCGTGCAGATAATATGGATATATTGTTTTCAGATATAATCAGTGAGTCCAGATGTCCTATGGATGCTCAATGTTTTATTCCCGGGAAGGCTGAAATTGAAATTGTTTGTTATTGGGATACTTTTGGAAGTAAAACTGTTATTCTGAGAATCAATGACTATGTCGATAATAAAAATGGTTATGATCCTCAACAACATATCACAGTTGATACATTGGGATTTAAATTTACGTTATTACAACTTGATCCATATCCTGATTTTAACATTGATAAAGAATATCAGGAAGAAGAATATGAGGCAATAATTAAAATAAGTAAAAACGAAGATGATTAATTAAAACTAAATAAAGAGGACAAAGATGAAAACAAAAATCATAATATTTTTTCTGCTAATAGTATCTTTTCAATTTTATATAAACTGTTCTGACTCTGCAACAAATCCGGGTGTTAATCCAATGGAAAATATGACTCAAACTGAAAAGAGTCTAACAATAGCAAATAATCAATTTGGTCTTAATCTATTAAAAAAAATTAACGAAAATGCAAAAGACGAAAATATATTTATATCTCCGCTTAGTATTTCGATGGCTCTTGGTATGACTTACAATGGAGCAGCCGGCGAAACTGCAACTGAAATGAAGAATATATTAGGCTATGGCGAATTAACAAAAGAGGAAATAAATATAGCTTATAAAAATATTATAAATGGTCTTTATTCACTTGATCCTAAAGTGAAATTTAATCTTGCCAATTCTATATGGAATAGAGAAGGATTTAATGTAAAAGATGACTTTATTAATCTTAATCAAAATTACTTTGATGCAGAAATTCGATCTTTGGATTTTAGTAAATCTGATGCAGTTGATATTATAAATGATTGGATAGAAAATAATACCAACGGTAAAATCAAAGATATGTTAGAACCGCCGATTAATTCCGCTACTATAATGTTTCTTATAAATGCAATATATTTCAAAGGCGATTGGACATATCAATTCAAAGAAGAAGATACAAGGGATGCAACTTTTTTTCACAATAATGGTGAAACCTCAATAATCAAATTAATGTCATTAAAAGAAGAATTTAAGTATTATACAAATAGTAAATTTCAGGCAATCGACATTCCTTATAGTAGTGGTGATTTTACTATGACAGTTATTCTCCCTAATAATTATGAAGATATGCAGGATTATATAACAAATCTCACGAGTAATGAATGGAATAATTTGCTAAGTAATTTCAAAAGTAATGAAGTACAACTATTTCTACCTAAGTTTAAGCTTAAGTATAAAAATGGATTAAAAGATGAATTAATAGATTTGGGAATGAAAAAGGCTTTTACTAATGCGGATTTTTCAAATATTACTGATGAATATCAGTTGTTTATTAGTGAGGTTTTACATCAGAGTTTTTTAGAAGTTAATGAAGAAGGAACTGAGGCAGCTGCTGCAACTATTGTAGAAATGAGATTAACCTCAGTTGAAGGTGATAATAGTATAACAATGAGGATAGACAGGCCGTTTTTCTTTACAATTAGAGAACGAGTATCAGGAACAATCCTGTTTTGTGGAAAAATCATGAACCCGGTTTGGGAAGAATAAAATGAGTTTGTTAAATCTTTATAGAATTCTTTTTGTAATGGTTTTATGGTGCAGTCAGACTTTTGCTCAGATTTCAGCATACAACGGAATTGTTTATCCTTATGATAGTGAACATACTCAAACATTAGGTGGAATTATTAATGCAGTTCCAAATCATTTTTCAGGGATACAAAGCAATCCTGCAGGTCTGACATTTTTTAAGAATCCGAAATTATCCTTAAGCATGCATTATAACAGATCAAATGATATATTGAAAAACGATTGGGAAGATAAAAATATTAATTTTTCTACTTCTGATATTTATCCGGGTGCTATCTCTGGCTCTATACCGGTGAAAATATTAAATAAAAATATTGTATTTGCATTGTCCTATAATAAAATTGAAAAACCGGTGTTTGAAATTTGGGATGCATTAAATGAAGTAGAGCAAGTTCAGGCTGATCATTCAAGAAAAGGTAATGTCGGTAATGTTAATATAGGTTTTGGAACTAATTTTAATAAAAATTTTAGTATCGGATTTGGAATAACAAAATGGATTGGTAATTGGGAATGGACAGATGAAATATCAACAGATATCTCAGGTAATGGGAAGTTTCAATATTCTGGAAGTAATTTTACTCTCGGTACTTTACATCATTTTAATAAAATTTCAATTGGTGTCACAATTCATTCACCTTTTACATTAATGAAATCCAATAATATTTTTATTACTACTTGGTACGGAGATGAAACTTATGATATTAATCAATATTTTAAAGGTGCTGCCAAATTAGGTATTGTTTATAATTTGAATCCACAATTTATTCTTGGTATTGGCTATTATTTTCAGAATAATTTTGTTATGAAAATTAAATCAGATAATAGTGAGTTGGAGGAAGTGAAAAATAATTATGGCAAATCTCATCAAATTTCAATAGGAAGTGAGTTTACTTTCATTTTTGATGAATTTCAGTTGCCGGTTTTTCTGACATATCAACCTACATGGACACCAGAAATTAAAAATGATATTCATTTTCCGCCAGTATTTTATCAATATTTTAACAGTCTTAATAAAGAAAAATTATCTCATAGTATAGTTGTTGGATTTGGTTTAAATACTCAATCTTATGTTTTAAATTTTTCTTCTCAATGGACTACCAAATTAACTAAGGTAGTTAATGAATTAACATCACCATTTACATGATCAATTCCATTAGCATCAAGTTTTGATGTCAGGAGAAGTACTATGATTATTAATATTGGTTTATCCTATAAGATTCGAGGAAAGAAAAACGATTAACAGTGTAAATATCCATAAAGAGAAGTATATGAATGTAATAATAAATAATTTTAATACAATTGTTCAACCCTTTCAGGGTTGGAT
>JAOZSG010000036.1:9638-15024 GCA_029939785.1 Fidelibacterota bacterium
TGATTTTTAACATTGGTTTATCCTATAAAATTAACAAGAATAAATAAATGAGTATAATAAGAAATATTTACAATAAGAATGTTCAACCCTTTCAGGGTTGGATTAATTATTACTCTTTTTCCACGGATTACCATCCGTGGTTATTCATGTATATCCCTTTCAGGGATAAAAAAAGCAATTCAGATGAATTTTTGTTGAATACTATATACATTAAAAATAAATGGGAAAAAATTGTCATTAACACAGATCCTGAAGGGATCAAACATGAATAACTACAGGTGCAACCTGTAGATGATAAAGCATCGAAAATCAAACTCTGAAGGAGTTTAACATTGTCAATATTCAAGCTAGGTAGAATAAAATATTTTAATTCCAATAAATCAATTCGAGGAGAAATAAAATGAGAAAAGTAATTATAATTTATCTGATAAGTTTATTATCAATTATTATTTTATCAAATTGTGACCATATAGGCCAAAATCCAACCACAACTGATGAATCAGGAGAGAATTGGTTATATTATGCTGAAGATTCTCGTGGTGGTCAAGGTGGAGATTATTATCCAGGACAAGAAAAATTTGGCGAATATATTATCAATCCATTTGTCAAAACAACGGAAGATAATCTTTCTACTTTTGGAATTGATGTAGATGCAGGTTCTTATACATTTGGCAGGAAGAAAATTAATGAAGGCCAGTTACCTCCAAAAGAATCAGTCAGAATAGAAGAATATATAAACTACTTCCATCAGGATTATGAATCTCCCACACATCAACCATTTTCTGTATATATTGATGCAGCACCGTCACCTTTTCGTGGTGATAGTTTACATTTAGTCAGAATCGGATTAAAAGGGAAAGAACTATCAGACAATCAACTCAGGAACTGGAATCTGACATTTCTACTTGACATCTCGGGTTCAATGACTTCACGGCTTGATCTTGTAAAAAACAGTATGTATAAATTAATTGATAATATGAAAAATGGTGACAAAATTTCAGTTTGTACCTATGCAGGAGAAGTTGGTACAGTATTAACTCCAACACCATTGTCTGATGCAAATGATAAGGAAGCAATAAAAGGAATGATTGCAGATTTAACTGCCGGTGGAAGTACAGCAATGGCATCAGGTATCCAAAATGCCTATAATGTTAATATGTCGGGATTTCTTAATAATGGAGTCAATCGTGTTATTATTTGTTCTGATGGTGATGCTAATGTAGGTGCGACAAGTCAGGAAGAAATTCATGAATTAATTAAATCCTATGTTGAAAAAGGCATTACACTTTCTGCTTTAGGTTTTGGTCAGGGTAATTACAATGATTATCTTATGGAACAATTGGCTAATAAGGGAAACGGAAATTATTATTATATCGATTCCGAAGCGGAAGCAGAAAGACTTTTTACTGAAGAATTAATATCTGTTATGGAAGTAATCGCCAAAGATGTGAAAATTCAGGTAGAGTTTGATAGGGAATCTGTTATCCGATATCGTTTAATCGGTTATGAGAACCGTGCTATTGCTGATGAAGATTTTGAAGATGAAACCACAGATGCCGGGGAAATTGGTGCAGGTCATAGAGTAACAGCACTTTATGAAGTAGAACTTGTCAAACATTTTTCATCTCATTATGCCACAGTTCATTTGAGATATAAACTTCCGAATAGTAATTCCGATATATTATTAGATGTAAATCTCAATCGAAATAATTTTTATAACTCTTTTTCTGAGAGTAGTAACCGATTTCAATTTACAGCAGGTGTAGCAGAGTTCGCTGAGATTTTGAGAGAGAGTCCTTATGTACAAACATCGATCAATGATGTTGAAGAACTTATTAGTCAATCGCTGATAGGTTCAGATGATCGGGATGTTGAATTTCTTGAGTTAATTCGGAAGATTCAGACAATAGATTAACCATAAAGAGAAATATATAAATCGGAGTTATTATGAACAAAAAAAACTATTATTTATAACAAGTTGTATGTTAATATTATTTAGTTGCAGTAATACAGTAACAAATGATGAAAACGATATCAGTTATTCAATTAATTCAATTCCGAAAAAAATAACAAATTCAAATAATGACTTCGGATTCAATCTCTTCAGGACAATAAATACAAGCAGTGTTGATAGTAGTATTTTCATTTCACCAATATCAGTATCTATAGCACTTGGTATGACTATGAATGGAGCAGCAGGTGAAACCTATGATCAGATGAGAGATGTATTATGCCACACTGGTCTTGAAAAGGATAAAATCAATGCAAGTTATAAAGCACTTATTGAAGAATTGTATAATCTGTCAGAAGGTGTGGAATTTAACCTTGCAAATTCGATTTGGTATAGAGATGATTGTGTAATTAAGGATGATTTTAGAACTTTTAATGTTGATAATTTTCAGGCAAAAATTGAAGCACTGGATTTCAGTAAAGAACAGGAATCTTTAGACATTATTAATGGCTGGGTTGAGGATCAGACAAATGATAAAATCAAAAATTTAGTTGAAGAAATTAGTGGTCTCACTGTAATGTTTTTGGTTAATGCGATTTATCTGAAGGCTGATTGGAAGTATCAGTTCGATGAGGAAGAAACAAAAGAAGATTATTTTACAATAAAAAATGGCAATACTGTTATTTGTCAGATGATGTCAAACAGGACAAAATATGACTATTATGAAGACGATAATATTCAGGCAATTGATATTCCTTATGCAAATGAAAACTATAGTTTGACAATAATATTACCTAAAAATATTGATCAGATAAATTCACTTGTACAAGATATGTCTTCTGATATTTTCAATGATATAGTAAATAATTTCGATGCTGATACTGTTAATTTTTACTTTCCTAAACTTGAAATTGAATATAAGAAAAAATTAAAAAGTAGTTTAATGAGTATGGGAATGATTCTACCTTTTGGTGGGAATGCAGATTTTAGTGAAATGTTCGAAAATACGTCAGCATTTATTAAACGTGTAGTTCAAAAATCTTATCTGAAAATTAATGAAGAAGGAACTGAAGCAGCAGCAGCAACCATGGTAGAGATGTGGGAAAAATCAGGGACAGGAGATGAAGAAGAGTTGACCTTTAAAGTTAATAAACCATTTCTGATGTTTATCAGAGAAAAACAATCTGGAACAATATTATTTACCGGAAAAATAATGGAACCAGTTTGGGAAGAATAATCTAAAAAGGTAATGTCATCCACCATCTGGAGGACAAAAAAATATAGACAGGATTACCATGATAAGCAGGATACAAAAAAATTTATTCTGTTGATCCTGTCTAAAAATAAGGAAAACATAATGAAAAAAATAATTATCATGTTACTATGTTTAGTTTCGATTAGTTTTGGTCAATATGGCTATTGGGGACATTACCTGCTGGAAAAAGGATATGAAGATAATCAATACTTCTTACAACCTCACCGAGCATTGACAATGCAAATGGAAGGTATCGGTGAAGAAATGCTGGGACTTTTCCCCGATACTTTGGCAAATATGAGTTTTAATCCGGCATTATTGGCTAATATTAGCAAAAGCAGGTTTTACATAGATTTTGCTAATCAGAAACCTGAACAACCGACATATTCTTATGCTTCTCTTGATTACGATTATGCTGTGAATTCAAGTTTTATGCCACCATATTATCAAACAATTAATACTCAGGAAATCAATCCATTATTACGTTCAATTGGAGTGTTTCAATCTGATGAGTTACCTATTACATTGGGTTTTGCTTATGAATTGATTAATTATACAGGAGAATATTTTGATAATCCTACATATTATCCTTATAGAATGTATGATTCTTTTGGATCTGATGTGGGAGGAGTAATGGAAAACCAATCTCCTGAAATACGACAATCCGGAGAGGATACAAAAGATAGAATCGCTCATATGATTGATTTTTATACTGCATGGCAATTTCGCCCGTCACTATCAGCCGGAATTAAATTGTCATATTCTTTAGATATAAATAATGGTACATACAAAAATTTTCACCAAGATGATTCGAATAATGAGTATGAATATGATTATGAAAATTATTATGATAATGATGAAGTTAGATATAATAAGGTTAAGCAGTATGAAATCACAACCGGCATAAATTATCATACAGAAAAGACATCTGTTGGTATCAGTGGCGGTTGGATTGTAGGTGAAGATAACCAAAAAAGAGAAAAATCTGATACATCCTACTACTTTTATGATTATGAAGATTATAATCTATATGATTGTTTCAATAGAAGTGAAAACAGAACTGAGTATGATGAATCCTGGAAACATTCAGGCAATACCGGATTTCTATCTTTGAATGGTAACAGAAAAATAGAAAAATTCAATCTGTTATATAGAATGGAATATTTAATTAATTCAACAGATATTGATAACAGCGGATTAAGTCTGGATAGTAATTATTATGAATATAACCATTATTATGAGTATCAATCAGAATACTATCAAAACAGAAATAACTCAGGAAACCATGAAGTCAGAACAGGACATGGCAAACTAGATCAGTCTAAAAAAACTATTGGATTTGCTATTCAGACATTGGAAAATGGGAAAACTTTTAGTCTTGGTTTTATTTATCAGGAGATTATTAAAGACAAAAATCTAATCGAAAATTCAGAAAAGAATCGAAATAGTAAGAGTTCATCAAATCAGGATGTAATTACTAACTGGTTACACCAAAGTGAAGATGTTGATATAAAATTTACAGGTAATGAAAAAATATCGTTGGTAAAAATTCCAATAAGTTTTGTACTTCGATCAAAGAATGGATTAAAATTCCGTACAACTTTGACAAAGATAATTGGAAAACAGGAAAGAGAGGAGGAGATATTAATAAAATATAATGATTATTTTTATCGTGATCTCACTCAAAATCCTGTTTATGAAAATACTGATCAAAATGATGAATTATTTATTGCTTCTCCTGTAAGAAAGACAATCGACAGGATTCAACTTCAGGCATATTTGGAATATGATTACTCACCAAATATTACAATATCCATACTATTTAGTGAACTTTTTACATCAAAAGGTCATGAATATGAATATTATTATGATGAACCTAATTTAATAAATATAGGAAACTGGAAATTTGGAGTTGGTTTCAAATTTTGATGATAGAAAGTAAAACAACCTCGTAGGTTTTTTTAACCTGCGAGGTTTTCCGGTTGTTGAAGGCCATAGGACACGGATCGGACGGATTGAACGGATATAATATTTTGTAATACATAATACGGTCTGTGACCGTAATTTTTTCCCACTCAAAAAATTGTTTTATTAATCAAACCCTATCCGGACTGCCAAACAAATCCTTCGGTTCAATTCTCAAGTCAAGTCTGCTTCGCATCCTTAACTCGAGTCTTGAA
>JAOZSG010000310.1 GCA_029939785.1 Fidelibacterota bacterium
ATCAGCAAAAAAGACAGGACGCATTATCGGCATACCATTTACAGATGCTTCGTGAAAAAGTGTATAAATATAAGGTAATAATCTATATCTTCTGTTCATTGCAATTCTTGAGGCTTCCTCCACCTCTTCACCAAAGGCCCATGGTTCATGTGGATTTGATCCGGAAACCGTATGTGCTCTGCAAAAAGGATAAAATGCACCAAGAGCAATCCAATGACCAAATAATTCAGGAGTAGCATTTCCACCAAACCCACCAATATCAGGACCATTAAAGGGTTGTCCGGAAAGACTAAGATTCAGACTCATTGGTATTGATTCTTTCAGATGTTCCCATGTTGACAGATTATCACCAGTCCAGGTTGCTGCATATCTATGACCACCGATATGATTTGCACGGGATAAAATAAAGGGACGTTTATCCGGATTTGCTTTTAGGATTCCCTCTCTTGAAGCTTTCACCATCATCATCCCATAGACATTATGATAACGAAGATGAACATCTTTTTTCATCTCACCACCACCTAAATGAATATTATCAATCGGCATTGTCCAGTCTTCACCACCAAATACTGCAGGTTCATTCATATCATTCCAGACACCATCAACACCTTTTGACATAAAATCTTTATAAAGACCTGCCCACCATTTATTGGTTTTTGGTTGAGTAAAATCAGGAAAGACGCAAGGGCCAGGCCATACATCTCCTACAAAATTTTCTCCATCTTTATTCTTTACCCAAACATCCTTTTCAGTACCCGTATCATAGATTGAAAACCCTTTTTCGTTCTTCACTCCCGGATCAATCATCCAGACTGATTTGAATCCTTTTTTGTGTAAATAATCATTTGTTTCTTTGGGATTTGGAAAAGTTTCAGGAGAAAAAGTAAAAATTCTGTATTCATCCATATAATGAATATCCATCCATATTACATCACATGGAATTTTCTTTAATCTTAATGTATCAGCAATTTCTTTTACTCTTGTATCCGGATAATAGGACCAGCGGCATTGCTGATAACCTAAACTCCATAATGGTGGGAGAGGCATTTTGCCTGTCAGAGTTCCAAGTGCCTTCATTACTTCCTGAGCATTTTCTCTTTCAATTACAATCACGCGAAAAGGATTTGAATCAGCGGAAAAAGTTATACCTTCCCCAAGTGATACTTCCATTCGCCATGTATTATCTGCCAGTACTCCGAATGCCGTTCCATTTTCCCGTACCCCAAGCACCCAAGGGTGTGATTGATATAATCTTTGACCGCGATCACGCAAATAACCATAATTATCCATGTTCCAGATTTTACGTGTTGTTCCATTTCTTAATAAAGGGCCTGTAACTTCGCCTGTTCCATAAAGATCTGTGTTTTTATCTACATTGATATAGGCTATACTTTTACCAAAAGCCTCTGAAAAATCAACTTTTATTTTCCAACTTTTTGGCATTTTATCAATTATTATAGGTTCTTTTTGTAATGCAAAAGAAGGTAAGTGTGTTTCCGTGGCAAAATTTTCAGGCGTAAACATCACTATGTCTTTATCAATTAAGGCAGTTCGGGATTGAGCAATAAGTGTTGTAACTGTTACCAATAAAATGATAATGAACAAATTCAATTTTTTAAAGGTTTGGGGTTTCATGAGATCTTCCTTTTTTCTTTTTTCTGACAGAATTTACTGGATAAATATATTTTATTACTACATATACTACTTTATATTTACAAAAAAACAAAAATAAAAATTTGAAAATCATTTTTACTTTTTACATCCACACAGTTTGCTTGTTATTTCTAATCTATTCGATCCATATAATCCGTATTCTATTACTTTTTTTCTTTTACTCTAATCCATTGTACAGAGAAAATACAACATATAATTTTCATACAATACTCAATCTCAATATATATTTTGCATATTATACTATTTTACAAACAGTTACACTCTAATTAGTTATTATAAAAATATAAAGTTTACACATTAACAATATTTCTATATTTATTTTACACACCTGTTTATTTCAACTCACCCACAATACAATTAAATATAAAACAAAAGGTTACAGCAATTATTATCTATTGGTACAACTGTTGACATTATAATATATGATTATTGAAATTATGAAAACACACTTTCTTACGCAATACAAAACAATCACGTTAATCCACTCTTGGAAATCCTGAAAACAGTAATATTTTCAGGATTTCTCCCTCCCTTATCACTTATTATTGTTATTGTGTGAGTAAAATATATAGAAAATTTTTGAACGCAAACCATAAAACAATCATGTTTTTCTACACTTTGAAATCCCGAATGTAATTTCATCAAATTTCTTCGGGATTTCTCCCTTCCTCAATCGGCATCATTCATAAATTTTTATATCTTCCATGAATTAGCAAGAAAAAACAGTTAGAAAAATAATTCGTGAAAAAAAAATGTGTGTTTTAAGATGAATAAACTAAAACTAAATCATAAACCTTCTTTTTCTTTTCTTTTTCTTCTTAAAATCCCGGATATATTTTCGGGATTTTTTTGTTAGAATAACTAATATTGATGGATTCATAAAAAATAATTTTACATTTACATTGCACTAAAATTACTTTTGGGCAGAATGATTAATAGCAGAATAATCTATTATCATTCTGTCTCATAATTATTCTGCCTGGTTTTCTTCTAAATTAGTTATTAGAGATGTTAGCGTGTAGATCGCACTGAATTCGCTTTTTACGAAGTTGTACACATTAAATTTTAAGAATTCTGAAGGATCTCACTATTTTTGTAATCAATTAATTTTTCAACATCCAATAATTGAATAAAATCTTCATTATTTTCCCGTTTTCCAACTCCACAAATATATTCATTCTCTTTTGAACTGATTATATCAGGCATATCATCTATATTTGATAATGAAAGTTTTTCTACAGCAGTTACAGAATCAACACTAATTACAATTGTTTTATTCTCACCTTTTAATACCATTGCAATTTCTCTGGTTGAATCTTCAAGAAGAAATATTGCTTCTTCAAATAGTAATATCATTTCTGCTAATTCGTGTTTTTTGGTATTTTCAATCAAAGCAAATGCTGAATCGAAATCAGATTGTTCTACAAATGCTCTTACTTTAATTGCAATAGAATGAATTATTTTATGAGGTGTATCAAACTTCTTTAAACAACTCTCCAAAACACGACTATCAGTTTTAAAATTATCATACCACATACCAAATCCACATTTATGTGGATCTGTAGCCAATGTAAAATTCCGGCGTTCTTTCACAGATAATTCTAACTCATTTATCCAATTTTTATGATCCTGTTCTCGTGTTTTTAATAATTGGATAAGTTCTTTAGTTTCCTTTACCATTGAATCCATTCCTAATTTTAATCTTAAATCCATAACCGGTAATACACTTCCACGCAAATTTATGACACCTCTAACATGTTTAGGTGTTTTAGGAACAGGAATTACTTTTGGCATTGCTACCATTTCCTGTACATTTTTTGTAGAAATTGCAAATTGTTCTTTCATTAAGTGAAAAATAACCCATGGCATATCATTAGAAAATGTATTCATTATTTTATCTCCAATTATTTTTTTAAAGTTGATATAACGATACTTTAAATATAATTAACATTTTTATAAATATCAAAATTGCTAAATGGAATTGATTAAATATCAATTAGACACACAGACAAAATCGTAATATAAATTGTCCTGTTTGTCATTCATAGTCATCTGACTTCATCATCATTTGTTGTCATTGATTCACGACCTTATGTCATATTTGTTTATAACTGTTCAACTCGTGTTCTATTTTTTTCACATTTTTAACAATAGAGCCGCACCTAAAGGTGCTTTAATACATTAGATAATCCATTTTTCTACAAATAGGAATGCACCTCTGGTGCTTGAAAAATTACATAATTTAATAATTTCCGAAGAAATAGTTCCTTTACACTTCATCCTTGGAAATTCCGTGTTGGATATTTGGAATATATTAGTTAATTGATTTCAGCCACAGCGTGGCGACTCTATTTGTAATAACAATTCTGACA
>JAOZSG010000311.1 GCA_029939785.1 Fidelibacterota bacterium
CCAGACTCTTGTTTGGTTCCCACCAGGATGACTATTTTTTTGTACTATTTAATGAATAATTTCTTGTTAAGAATAATGAAATTTGATAAACTCTTTTTATTAATTTGAGGAGATTATGACTGTATTAAAATTGTTTAATTCCGAGTGGATAACTTTTAGTATCTTTTTTTTTACAATAATTGCTTTTGTAGGAATAAGTGATTTATTACTAAAAAAATTAAAAATTTCAACTAATTCGAGTAGAAGATTTGTTCATATTTTAGTTGGAGTTCTTGTAAGTATCAGCCCATTTTTATTTCAGTCTCCATTACCTCCCTCAGTGTTAGCAATCACATTTATTTTGCTAAATGCAATCGGACTAAAAAAAGATATGATGAAGGGAATGCATTCAATAGAAAGAATATCCTATGGAACAGTATTTTTCCCAATTACATATTTGGTCCTCATTTTATTGTATTGGCATCACGATCCGACAATTTTAATTATCGGAATGTTAATAATGACTTTTGCTGATCCACTTGGTTCAGTTGTAGGTGAATTGTTTAATACAAAAAAATTTATATTCTGGAAAGATCAGAAGAGTATTGCTGGGTCCTTTACCGTTTTTCTTACTTCTTTTCTTTTGTCAAGTGGAGGATTCTATCTTTATAGATTAATTGATGATAAACCAATCCCAGGTATATTAAGTTTATTTATAATAGGAGTTGTGGTTGGAATAGTTGCTGTTCTGGGTGAAGCAATTTCCAATGCTGGCACAGATAATCTCAGTCTTCCTTTGTTATCTGCTTTTATGTTGGATCTTGTATCCGAATTACCTTTACATAGACAAGTTATTGTATTGTTCTGGGTGATTTTTACAGTCATTTTTGCTATTCTTGCATTTAAAGCCGGATTATTAAATGAGAGTGGTACAGCCGGGGCTATGCTAATGGGATGCGTAATTTTTTCTGTTGGTGGTTTTTCATGGTTTTTACCAATGGTAGTCTTTTTTGTGTTATCCTCGTTACTTTCAAAATTTGGAAAAAAGAAAAATGAAAAACTTAATCAAGTTGTACAAAAAGGACATAAAAGGGATATAATTCAGGTTTATGCAAATGCGGGAGTTGCGATGGTTTGTGCGATTCTCTATTTCTATTTTAAATTTGATGTATTATATATAATGTATCTTGGTTCTCTCGCTGCGGCAACAGCAGATACATGGGCTACAGAAATTGGTGTATTGTCAAAGAGCGACCCCAGACATATTATAAAATTTTCAAAAGTTCCTTCTGGTTCCTCAGGGGCAATATCATTTGTTGGTACATTTGGTGCTCTGATTGGTGCATCAGTTCTAGCAATGACCAGTTTTAGCAGTCAGATTGAAATATCAGTATATATCTTTGGTTTAATAGTCTTTGCTGGATTTTTTGGATCAATTGTAGACTCTATTCTTGGAGCAACAGTTCAGGCACAATATCAATGCACCAAATGTAAAAAAATTACTGAAAAACTTATTCATTGTGAAGTGTATGTTACAACACAGATCAAAGGTAAGAAATGGATTGATAATGATTTTGTAAATCTATGCTGCACAGCTTCCGGTGCGATATTCATCTATATTCTTTTTTGATGAAGGGTATTGGGTACTGGTTCTGAAATCCAGATTGCCACGTCGGATTCGTCTGAAACCTATTCATAGATCCGGCTTTTGACTGATTGGCTTCGTTGAAAATAGGTTGAGACTCATATTTAATCTACTGTTTTTACGCTGTAATTTTTCCCATTACTTGTAACAATCATTGCACCAAAATAATCTGTCCGGTGTATGTTTACACCCATATTTTGATATTTTTCTATAGTCTTTTGTGAAGGATGTTTGAATTTATTTCCTTTACCAACTGAAATTAATGCATATTCTGGGTGAATATATTGAATAAAATTAATAGTTGAAGAAGTTTTGCTGCCATGATGTGGAACTTTCATAATTTCACAATTTAAGAAATCACCGTAATTTGATATATAGCTCTCTGCAGTATGCTCAATATCACCGGTGAAGATAAAATTAGTTTTTCCAAAAGTAAGTTTGAAAGTTGTGGAATAGTCGTTGTAACCAGGAGGAGATTTGGAAAGAAATTCTCGAGTTGGATGGAGTATGAAAATATTACAAAATTCATCAATTGGAATAAAATCACCACCATATATCTTTTTTATTTTAATATTGAGAGAATCAGCAAGTTTATAAATATTTTTGTAACATCTTGAATCTGCTTTTTTATCAGTTTCCCAAATTTCACCAATTTTGATGTTTTTAAGTAAAAAGGGTGCACCACCAATATGATCGCTATGTGGGTAGCTTAGTTCCAGATAATCAATTTTTTTAATATTTTGTCGCTGAAAATATGGAAGTATTACATATTTTGCATAATTTTTATTAAAAGTTTTATCAGCAGTATCTACAAGCATATTTTTCCCTGAAGGGAATTCAATATAAGCGGCATCTCCCTGACCAACATCAAAATAAGTGATTTTTAATTCCGGTTTTTGAAGGATCAAACTCCATATATGAAAATTTAACAAAAATAATATTCCTGAAATAGTGAGTGCTTTAATTTTTCTATTATCAAAATTCACAAGGCCTAAAATGATAAAATACAAAATGATTGCTGTAAC
The DNA here is from genome assembly GCA_029939785.1 of Fidelibacterota bacterium. Lineage (GTDB taxonomy): Bacteria > Fidelibacterota > UBA2242 > UBA2242 > JAFGTP01 > JAOZSG01. Next base: position 2,650 of record JAOZSG010000311.1, read on the forward strand.
TATTGAAAATTCTTTAATTTGAAAATATGCAAAGGAGGATTCTCCGGTAATAGAGGTTAGTTTTTGTAAAATAGTTATTAATATCATTTCTACACGACCATATGCGATATTAAAACTATTCCAGATAAAACCAAGTATTATCTGTGAAAAACCTAAAGCTCCAATAATTCCAACAAGAGGAATAGCGAAAAGATTTGCAATCAGGGAAATCAGAGATACTCTATGAAAATAATAGGCAGTTAATGGTAATGTTCCAATAAGTGCAGAAAATGATATTAAAAATAATTGATAGATATTTCTGAATATTGAAATTTTTAAAGTTAAGGGTTTTATTTTTTCAGGAAGAAGAGTTGTTATTCGTTTATTAAAATATACAATTGAAAAGACAGCTGAAAAAGATAGTTGAAATCCAATATCAAATAATAAAAATGGTGAATATAAAGTTTGAATGAATGCTGCAGCAGCAAGGGAGTTGTAAACATTTACTTTTTTTTCCCACGCTCGTCCTATGAGAATTATTGATGCCATTATTACAGCTCGTGTAACTGATGGTTTCATGTCAACCATCATAGCATAAAAAATTAATGCAAGTATTGTCAGAATTGTTCTTGTTTTGTAAGGAAACCGGAGAAATCCGAATAGTATCCAGAATGCAAAAGTTACATAACCAACATGTAAACCCGATACAGCAAGAATATGGATTATTCCGGAATTGATGAATAATTGTTCTGTTTTATCATTGATTTCATCCCTTGCTCCGATAATTAATGCTTTTAAAATATTAGCCTGTTCTCCTGTCATGGAATCATCAATCATTTTGAAAATTTTTCCTTTTACCTTTGATGCAATATAGAAGGGAGATAATCCGGATGATTTAATCAGGATTGGATAATCTTCTTTTTTTTGATAACAAAGTTTGTAAATGTTCTTTCGGTGCAAATACTTTGCGTAATCAAATGCTCCTGGGTTTCTTCTTCCAAGTGGATTTATCATTTTGGAATTGAATTGGATTACCTGACTGGAAAAATACTCTGATTTTCGATTTTTTATGGTTAACAATAATTTTCCGGAATAATTATTACTATCAATATTTAGATTATTTAATACTAATTTTATTTTATCTGAATAGATTCTTTTTGATTCAATTTCTCCTTGAATTATATAGACTTTATTGATGAAATGTTGATTATTAATATGATTTCCGGGTAATGTATTTTGTCGTGAATGAATTGTGCCACCAAGAAAAAACAACATAAAAAAAATGTACAGGTTGGATTTATAATTTTTAATAATTGATTCTACTATGATGAAGAGAGTGAGAATTAACATCCATAAGATAATTGGTAAATTACAATAATGATTAATTATTATCCCAGAGGCATAAGAG
>JAOZSG010000312.1 GCA_029939785.1 Fidelibacterota bacterium
GCTGTTTGGTTTACTTGCTTCCTGTATTTATTATATAATTTTTTATTTAATTCGAGAATTTTTACCGGGAATAATTATAAAATTTGTAAGTTTTGTTATATTGGTACTTATTTCATTACCATTATCAGTAGATACAATTCCTGAATTTTATCTTAGTTGTTTTATTTCATTATTGTTAATTTTCTGGCTCTGGTTATGCTCACAATATTTTCTGAAAAATAATATTATTAGTTATTTTTTAACAGGCATTGGTTTTTTTATTATAAGTAATATTGAAACAATGATTCAAACTGGATCAGACAAAGCTATAGTTGGTGCATATTTTCTAATAAGCTGTCTTATTGGAATTGTAGTAGTATTAATTAATAAAGATAAATCAGGTTGGCAGGCAAGATTAATTTCTTTATTTAAGAGCAAAAGGATAAACAGTGGAACGTCCGGTTAAAAAGAAACAAGAAATAGATTTAATTATAGAAGATTTAGGTTTTCGGGGCAAAGGAATAGCAAAGGTTGATGATTATTTGATTTTTGTGAAAAATGGAGTTCCGGGTCAAAAAGTAAAAGCATTAATCAAAAAGGCAAAATCGTCTTTTGGTGAAGCCATTATTCTTGAAGTTCTCGAGAAAAGTAAAAAAGAAATTGATGCTAAGTGTTCCTATTCACCTTATTGTGGCGGTTGTAAACACCAAAAATTATCTTATAAGGAACAGCTTTTCTATTTACATAAACAAGTTCAAGACCTCTATCAACGACTTGGCAGTTTTAAAAATTTTGAAGTTGCCGAAATAATTGGTGCTGATATAATTTTCAATTATAGAAATAAAATGGAATTTTCCTTTTCAAATCATCGTTGGTTAACAGATGACTTTGAAAAAGAGAAACCTATTGATTTTGCTCTCGGACTACGTGCTCCCGGTAATTTTTGGAAGTCAATAGATCTTGACGACTGTCTTATTGCTCCGAAGGAATCTGGCGATATAATGAAAATTGTCAGAAACTATGCTTTAGCGAATAATCTTACACCTTATGACCAAAAAAAACACACAGGATTTTTACGCCATCTTGTAATCCGTAAGGGCGAAAACACAAATCAAGTAATGGTAAATATTGTCACGAGTAAAAACAAACCGGAATTACTTCAACCAATTGCCGATATCCTATCTCAAAACATTGATAATATAAAATCTATTGTCAATACAGTTGCAACCAATTATTCAGGAACAACAATTGGAGATATACAAAATTCACTTTATGGGAAAAATTATATTGAGGATAAATTAGGAAAACTCAACTATAGAATTTCTCCGGCATCCTTTTTTCAAACAAATACAAAGATGGCAGAAAAACTATATGATTTAATTCGTAAAACAGCTAATCCGCAAAAAGATGATGTTGTATGGGATTTATATTGTGGTACAGGAAGTATTGCTCTTTATTTGGCATCTGCTGCAAAAGAAGTAATTGGTATAGAAATTGTCCCTGATGCAATCGAAAATGCTAAACAAAATGCTCAAAATAATGGAATTACCAATGTTAGATTTTTCAATGGTAATCTTGACAAAATATTTCGCCAACAACCAGAATTACTAGATTCATTACCAAGACCAGATATTTTAATTATCGATCCTCCACGTGCAGGCATGCATCCAAAATTATTAAATAATATTTTACAACTTAATCCATCCAAAATTGTATATGTTTCATGTAATCCTTCAACACAGGTTCGGGATTTAAGAATTCTGGTAGATGAAGGTGGATATAATCTTGATTCAGCACAACCTGTTGATATGTTTCCTCATACACCTCATATTGAAGTTGTAACCGGATTGAGTAAGAAGGTTTAGTGAATTTGTTGAATTGGTGTATTTAATAAAAAAGAGTTAAACTTGTTGAATTGGTTAAATTTGTTAAACTGGTTTAAGCAGTGCAATTATTAAGTAAAACTATTTCGGGTACATTTTATGGCAAAAAATAATATACTTATCATATTCTTAATTTCCATATTTCTTTTTCAATGTAATACTAATGAAAAATTAATAGATAAAGATAAGCCTGTTTATGGAAATATATTAAAAATTAGTTGTCTTGCATCTTTGAAACATCTTGATCCACATAAAATTTTTTTCAAAACTGACAAAAACATCACAGCCATATTTTATGAAACATTATTAAAATTTTCGAACATACAATATGACTCTATAATTCCAAATATTGCAGAAAAATGGGAAATTTATAATAATGGAAAGAATATAAAATTTTATTTACGTAAAAATATTTATTTCCACGATGATCCATGTTTTAAAAATGGAAAAGGACGTAATCTAACAAGTGATGATGTGATTTTTTCTTTTATGAGAATGGCAGATAAAAAAACAAATTGTAATAATTACTATCTTTATTCTAATAAAATTGAAGGAATTGAATCTTACCACAAGGGTGAGAATGATAGTATATCAGGAATAAATAAGATTAATAATTATATTTTTGAAATCAGATTAACGAAAGCCTATGTCTCATTTTTAAAACTATTGGCTAATACAAGCTCTGCTATTATACCACGTGAAGCAGTAGAATATTATAAAAATAATTTCGCGAAACATCCTGTTGGAACCGGTGCTTTTCGTATGGTAAAATGGAACAATCTGAAAAATCTGCAACTTGTAAGAAATGATAATTACTGGAAAAAGGATAGTTTAGGAAATTCATTACCTTACTTAGATGGTATCAATATTAAATTGTTATCAAATGATATTGTTCGTGAATCAAAATTTTTAAATAATAAAATAGATTTATTGAATGTTAACCAAAAAAAATACACAGAACTTACAAATAATAAAGACAGTAATAAGGTGTTAAATATAGTTTTAATTAATAACAATGTCTTTACTATTCGATTCTGGGCTTTTTCAATGAATAATGATACACCAATTAGTAAAAACGCAAATATTCGAAAATCTATTGCCCTGAATTTTGAACAGGCTAAATTAGGAGTTGTATCAGCTAAATCCCTGGCTCCTTCAATAATGTCGCCTGAATGGAAGGAGAAGTGGTATCAATACAATCCTGAAGAAGCAAAACATCTAATTCGAAAAAATGACGAACAGGACTTAGGCAAACCAATAATAATTTCAACTAATATACAAGCAATAGAACTTGAAGTCTTAGAAAAAGGTCTAAAAGAATTAGGGTTGAATTATAAAATTGATTTTCGCCAGGTTGGATATTATGAAAATATATTTGAAAATAATCCTGATATTTTTCGTATTGCATTTAGTCCAAGTTATCCCGATTTGGAGGAATATTATGGGTTATTTTATTCTAATAATATTGGTACCTCAAATGTTACAGAATATAAAAATCAAAAATTTGATGATTTATATGAACAATCTTTAATAGAAAACCACAAAATCAAACGTAATAATCTTTTTATTGAAATGGAGAAAATATTAAAAGCAGATATTCCGGCTCTTTATTTTTGCAATTCACTTAAAAGTTATTATCTGTCACCAATAAAAGTTAGAGGATTGAAAGATTCCTTTAACACTCTGGATTATAGTGAAGTCTGGATTGAAAAATCTGATGAAATATAAATTCAATATACGATTAAAGATTAGTCTTTTTATAATTGCTTTTACAACTGTTCTTATTATTAGTTTGTTGAGTTTTGTATATATTTCAGAAAAAAAATCTATTCTAAAAGAATCCACAGAAAAACTATACACATATCATAATTTGATAAAGTTGGGAATAGAAAAGGAATTATTCGGCACTATTTCGGAGCTTAATATTCTCAAAAATCAATTCTCTGATAATCGCTTATTTATTCCGCAATTTATTTCAAATTATATTGATAAATATAAAGATATACGAATTTTTGAAATTAATCAATTGCATGAATATCATATATATCCTACAGTTGTATTTGGTGGTGAAATTAAAATTATTATTGACACTTTAAAAATCGATTCTATACCAAATAATTATTATTCAACTCAAAAGTTCAAAATTTTAGAATTCAAAATTGAA
>JAOZSG010000313.1 GCA_029939785.1 Fidelibacterota bacterium
CTAATCGTTATAAAACAGTTGTATATTATTGCAAAATACCGTTTTAGACCTATCTATAGCTCTGTATTTATTTTATTTTTCTTTGTATCTCATTACACAATAGCATCTATGTACACGGATATATTGAATAAATTCTCTTTTTTTGATTTCTACTAATAGAATACATAAAATTGAGTTTAAATTAGATTATGTAGAAAATCAAATTAAGTAAGATCATTAATGAAAAATTTTAAATTCTTAGTGGAATCTGAAATGCATGGTCAGGAGGACCGGTGTTTTGTTCGGAAGCTAATAATGGGAGATATTCGTTTTTATAATCTATATGTGTTTCAACAAAATCAAATAGTTGTGCAGATATATGATTTTGATTATCCTGGTGTTTGTCAAGTAATACCAAAGGAATCAAAATAAGTACTTTTGGTGAACAACTTATAAAACCAGTTTTACATGTATGCTCTTTTTCAACCTGGCAACAACTACTGGTTTTAGTCTCACAACATTCCATTTTACATCCAAAATCAAGAAAAGTAAGGAAATTGCCTGATACAATTAATATTAAAACAAAGGACAATATAATATCATAAACTATCCTGGAGTAAAAAGGTACTTTTTTTTTGTTTGTATTATGCATGACTTATTAATTTTATTTGATTGATTTGTCTCTTCATAATCATTTTATTCTTTCTAATATTAAAATTAAGCGAAGAATTTTTTTTGATTCTTCGCTTAATGAATAAAAAAAACTATTTCTTTGTATCTAAACAACATCCGGGAGATTTTTTAAATTTGCCACATTTTTTACAAACTTTTTTGCCTTCAGGTTTGCAACAATCATCTGTTCCTACTATTTCTCCACAATCTGAACATATTTCTGCATTCGTCATACCTTTAGGAATTTTGCAACAGCCAGGTGAACCTTTAATTAAACCACATTTTTTGCAGGTTTTTTTACCTTCCATTTTGCAACATTCTTTAGATCCCTTTACTTCACCACAATGGGTACAAAGTTTTATTGCTTTTGTTTCACATTTTGTTACTTTTCCTTTGTCACAACCCTTGTCAACTTTTTCTTGTTCCGTCTCTGCAGCATTTATTTTATTACAGCATTGTGCTGATAAACTTGTTGCTGATGCCAAAACAGTAAGCATAATTACTAATAATGTTAATTTCTTCATTTTTCTCTTCCTTTAATTAGACTATTGTCTGTTATTAATTAATATCAATATTATAAGGTGTTTTTAAATACACCTCTTTTATCCATTGTCGGAAAAACTCCAGTGAGTGTCCCCGCCAAATATTCATGGGATTTTCTATATCAAGATTTTTAGGTAAAAACACATCATCTCTACCTTTAAGTTTATCCCTTTTATATTCATCTACCAATCGATGTGTTTCATATTCCGGATGTCCAAGATGCATAATAAATGCACTATCCTTACTTTCAAAAATTGTATATCCGGCTTCGGCAGAATATGCAAGAAGATTTATTACACCTTTTTTTGCATTAAATTCCATTACTGAGTCAGATATTCCTGCATGTCTTGATTGAGGACAATAAAAAATATCATCAAGTTCTCCTGTCACTCTATGTCCCCTATTAATATTTTTTGTAGGATATACTCCAAATATTTTTTTTTGAAATAATTCTTTTTCAATCTCTAAAAATTTTGCCAATGCTAAACCACCCCAACAAATTCCAAGTGATGAAGATATATTTTCTTTAGCAAATTTAAAAATTTCTGATAATTCATCCCAATATCGAACTTTTTCATAGGCAATTTCCTCAACCGGTGCCCCTGTAATAATTAATCCATCAAAACCTCTTCCTTCTTTTATTGCATCTTCAAATGAAATATACAGTTCATCGAGATGACTTTTGTTTGAACTTTTATAATGATGACTATTCAACCTTATCCAAACCGGTTCGATTTGAATTATTGATCTTCCCAGTGGATAGAGAAGATTAAACTCATAGGTTTCAACTTTTGGCATGATATTTAAAATCCCGATACGTAATGGCCGAATATCTTGCCTGACCGCATTTTCTCTGGCGATACAATGAACATTCCTTTTTTCCAGTTCCTTTGTAGCATGATAATTTTCAGGTAATATTATAGACATTTCTAAACTCCTACCAGTGCCTGCTCAATATCATTAATTATATCCTGCACATCTTCAATCCCAACTGAAAGACGAATAAGATCAGATGTAATTCCACCTTTTATTAGATCTTCTTCAGATAATTGAGAATGGGTTGTGCTCGCTGGATGAATTGCAAGACTTTTCGCATCTCCTACGTTTGCCAAATGAGATATTAACTTAATTTTATTAATAAATTGTTCTCCGGATTTTTTCCCACCATTTACTCCGAAAACGACCATTCCACCATATCCATTTTCAAATTGCTTTTGAGCGTTAGAATACGATGGATCATCTTCTAATCCCGGATATCTCACCCAGCTGATTTTGCCATGCTTTTTCAAATATTTTGCTATTTGTAATGCATTATCACAATGTCGTTGCATTCTTAGATGAAGAGTTTCAATTCCTTGCAAAAATATCCAAACATTATCAGGACTAATACATGATCCCAAATTTCTCAATGGAACCAGTCTCATTCTCAAAATAAATGCGAGTGAATTCAAATCACCTAAATCATGAGCATATCTAATATTATGATATGAAGCATCGGGTTCATTATAATAACTGAATTTCTTATCTGTCCAGTCAAATTTGCCGCTATCTACAACAATTCCACCGATACCGGTTCCGTGCCCTCCCATCCATTTTGTTAAAGAATGAATTACAATATCTGCACCATGCTCTATAGGTCGAAAAATATAAGGAGTCGTAAATGTTGAATCTACTGCCAATGGAATATGATATTTTTTTGCAATTTTTGATAATTGTTCCAAATCCACAACATCAAGAGAAGGATTTCCAATAATTTCAGTATATAATAATCTCGTTTTATCTGAAATAGCTCTTTCAATTTCATTGGAATCCAAAATATTTACAAATTTAACTTTTATTCCAAATTCTTTAATAATATTATTAAACATTGTAAATGTACCACCGTATAAATTAGTGGCTGCAACAACTTCTTCACCAGATTTGCAGATATTGATTATTGTATAAAAAATAGCAGCAGTCCCAGAAGAGAGAGCCAAAGATCCACTACCATTTTCGAGAGAAGCCACACGCTTTTCGAGGATGTCTTGTGTAGGATTTTGAAGTCTGGTATATATATTACCCAATTCTTTTAGTGCAAATAAATTCGCTGCATGCTCAGTATTTTTAAATAGGTAAGATGTTGTTCTATGAATTGGAACTGCTCGCGATAATGTTTCATCGATTTGAATTCCTTCATGCAAAACTCTTGTGTTAAATTTATAACTCATATTAATCCATTAATTTATAATTGATGAATTATTTTCATCAATTATTAAACTTTCTATATTTATATTTTTTAATACTTCTATCTGAGCCTGTTTTAATTTTGTCCATGCACCTCTCGTTGGACAAGAGTTGCTTTTAGAGCAATTATTTGGATCATCAACACATTTAACAGGTGCAAGTGATCCTTCAAATACAGATACTATTTCAAACAGAGTTATATTTTTTGATTCTTTTGTGAGTTCATATCCACCTTTAGGACCACGAATAGTTCTGATTATTCCACCATTTTTTAGAGTCAAAAGAATATTTTCAAGATAAGGCTTTGGAATATCCTGATTCTTATTAATATCATTTCTTGTAATTGCCCGATCACCATTATGTTTTGCAATTTCGATTACTGCTCTTGTTCCATACCTGCTTTTTGTTGATAATTTCATTAATATCCTTTTTATTATTAATGTTTACTATATTGGTAAACTTAATTTATGCTAATATAGTTCCCATTTTTTTTAATGTCAATAATAATAATTGATAAATGAGATACAGATTTATTTTATCATTAGCATTTTATTATTTTTCATAGATTTTCCATCAGATAAGGTGACAATATATATTCCTGAACTCATA
>JAOZSG010000314.1 GCA_029939785.1 Fidelibacterota bacterium
AAGATAATAATCCGGGTGCTGCTTACATATTTTATTTTGATGGTATTTCATGGTCGCAACAACAAAAACTCGTTGCTGATGATATGGCAGATTCAGATTTATTTGGATGTTCGGTTTCAATTTATGGCGATTATGCAATTGTTGGAGCAAAACAAAATGACACAGGAGATCTTTCTAATTCTGGTGCTGCTTATATTTTTAAACGTGATGGGACTGTTTGGACACAATTAACAAAATTAACAGCAAGCGATGCTGCATCTTTTGATTTTTTTGGTTTTTCAGTTTCAATATATCAGGATTTTGCAATTGTTGGAAGTATATATGATGATACTAAAGGTTCAGCATATATTTATCATATGACTGATAATAATACAATCTGGACAGAAACAAAACTCACAGTAAATGAAATAACAGGGTTTGGTAATTTTGGATGGTCTGTGGCAATAACAGACCAATATGCAATGGTAAGTGCAAAGGATATAGACTATTTTAGTGGAGCTGTTTATGCTTATAAAAAATTAAAAGATGGATCATTCGGGGCATCACCAACAAAATTAACTGCCACTGATAGAATTTCTTCGGAATGTTTTGGTAGTTCTGTTTTTATATCAGGAGATTATGCAATAATCGGTGCAATGGATGATGATGATCGAGGTAGTTCTTCTGGTTCTGCTTATGTATTTCATTATGATGCTGGTTGGATGCAAAAAGGAAAAATTATACCATCTGATGTATCACAAGATGATGTTTTCGGTTGTTCAGTATCGATTTCAGATGATAGAATAATTGTTGGTGCTCAATGGGATGATGATAACGGTTTTAACTCCGGTTCTGCTTATATTATTGATGGAATCAGTACGTTTGATTACAGTCTTTCTGTTGAATTAACTTCAATGACATTAAAATCAGAAAACGGAAAAGTAATAATAAACTGGAATACTGAATGTGAAATTGATAATCTTGGTTTCAATATTTATCGGAGCCAATTTGATACATTAAATTTTGTGAAATTGAATGACATATTAATTCAAGGTGCCGGAAATTCTTCAGAAGCAAACAATTACTCCTATGCAGATGAAAACATAATTCCTGAAAATACTTATTATTATAAACTTGAAGATATCAGCACAACAGGACAGTCAAAAATCCATAAAATTGTTTCAATCTACATTAATAAACTAAATGATAATAATCTTGCCAATAACTACAAGTTGTTTCCGGCATATCCAAATCCATGTAATCCATCGACTACAATTCAATATAATATTCCTGCAAAATGTTTTGTGAATTTAAAAATATACGATATTAAGGGAAATTTGATAAAAATTATTACAAATGAAAATAAATCAGCAGGGCAATATAAAATAGAATGGCATGGATTAGACAGCAATAATAATCAGGTAGGAAATGGTCTCTACTTTTTTAATCTGACAACAAGTACCGGGTTTACACAAACACAAAGAATCGTTTTACTAAAATAATAGAAATAAATTTCACAATTATTTAAATCAGGTAGTGTTATCTGCCGGTTGGCGGACATGAAAAAATGAAAGGAAAAATTTGGACAGGGTTAACATGGTAAACAGGATATTAAAATAATTATCCAGTAAATCCTGTTAATCCTGTCTGATAATCAAATGGAGAAAAAAATGAAAAAATTCACTTTACTTTTAATTCTAATTTTGTCTTTAATAATACTTCTAATGGCAAGTTGTGCAAGCATAGTAGATCGTGCTATTGACGGTGCGGCACAAGGTTTAGGTAGAGCTGTTTCTGAGCATGCAGCGAATGTTGTATATAAAAAAATGGCACCAAAAGAAAAATTACCTCCACCTGCAACTCCAGGTTGGGGTCAATTTATGGCTATTCAAGCCCAGATTGTTTTTGGATATGCCTTTGCTCCCGGTGGACTCTGGATATCACAGAAACAATATCAACCCGGTGATTATACCAAGTATGAAATGAAAGATCATGAAGACGATTCAAAGATTATTATTGGAAGAGCCTTTTTAAAGAAATTGGATAACGGTGATGAATGGTGGAGAACTTCCTGGGTAGATAAAGATGAAAAATGGATTTATGAAGGTCTTATATCACCTGATGGAACTCTAAAAAGACTTCGTGCAAAAGATGCTGACGGTAATATAGGTGAAATACCTGTGACAGGAGAAAAGATTTACATGGAACCTGCTAAAATCTCAAAAGAGAGTATAAAAGGAGCTACAACAGGAAAAGAATCTGTCAAAACTCCTGCCGGTACTTTTTCTGCTGACAAAGTTCATTATATGGCTGTAATGGGTGAAGGATCTATGGATTGGTGGATTACACCAAAAGTTCCCGGTGGTGTAGTCAAATATGAATTAATAGAGAGTGATAAAAAAATAGTTTGGACAAATACTCTTATTGAAAAAGGAAATAATGCAAAAAGTATTTTATAATCTTTTTGATATTATAAAAAAAATGAATATTAAAGATATTAATCGAATTATTAAAGAAGATGGTATAAGAAGTATTGATCTCAAATATTCAGATTTGATTGGAAACTGGTATCATATAACATTTCCTGTAAGAAAAATTGAATATGTATTAAATCACGGTATTCCTTTTGACGGATCAAGTATTCCCGGCATGAAATCAGTTGAAGCTGGAGATATGGTTCTTATACCTGATATTAACACTGCAATAGTTGATCCTTTTATGAAGTTTCCAACTCTTAGAATGTTGGCATATATATGTGATGCCGACACTAGAGTTGGTGTAAAAAAAGATCCAAGAAGTCTGGCAAAAAGAACACAACAATATATGGAAAGTACAGGAATTGCTGACAAGTCATATTGGATCCCTGAATTTGAATTTTACCTGTTTAATGAAGCAACAATAAATAATGGTAAATTCGCCGCGGGTTATAAATTTACATCAAGTGAAAATAAAGAAGATCTACCTTTTGGTTATAAAGATATAGATGGTACAGCAGTATCAAATAGAAAAGGTTATCATATCGATATTCCATTTGATAAATATGCAGACATACGTGAAGAAATGGTCGGTTTGATTGAAAAGACCGGATGTGAAATACGATATCATCATCATGAAGTAGGATTGTCTTCTCAACAGGAAATAGAAACAGAGTTAACTCAGTTTGAGGATATCGTTGATAAAATGATGTATATCAAAGATATTATCCACAATACAGCATTACGTAATGATCTTACAGCTACATTTATGCCCAAACCATTATATGAAGAGCCTGGCAATGGAATGCATTTTCATATTCAATTGAAAAAAAATGGTGAAAATATTTTCTATAATAAGGGAACCTATGCTGATCTTTCAGACGAGGCTTTATATTTTATTGGTGGAATATTAAAACATGGTAGATCTTTGACAGCATTTACAAATCCCAGTACAAACTCTTTCAAAAGACTTTTACCAGGATTTGAAGCACCTGTAAAATTGTTTTTTGGATTGGCTAATCGTTCTGCTGCTATTAGAATTCCAAAATATGCAACCAGCAAGGAAATGAAAAGAATTGAATTTCGTACAGGTGATGGTACTTGTAATTATTATCTGGCAATGAGTGCTCTGCTTATGGCTGGTCTGGATGGTATTCAAAATAAAATAATGCCAACTCCGGAAAATGGTTATGGACCATTTGATGAGAATGTCTTTGACTGGAGTCCGGAGAAACAGGACAAACTATTTTCTATTCCAACTTCATTGGAAGAATCTCTTGAAGCATTGAAAGATGATCAGGCATATTTGCTCAAAGGAGACGTGTTTAATAAAGAATTAATTGATAGTTGGATTCATGAAAAGATGAAAGAAGTAATTGCTGTTAAAAATCGACCACATCCATTTGAAATGAATTTATATTATAATTTATAAATTATAAAAATACTTCTCTGGTTGTGTGATTTTCTGAAGGGAAACGTTCCCAAAGAGGGCAGATTGTGTGAGAATGTCGTTTTTCACAAATCTGTCTCTCTGAGCCCGTCGAAGAGCG
>JAOZSG010000315.1:0-1903 GCA_029939785.1 Fidelibacterota bacterium
GGCTCAGAGAGACAGATTTGTGAAAAACGACATTCTCACACAACCTGCCCTCTTTGGGAACGCCATTGAATATCAGATAAATCAACCAATATAACTCCAAATATATTCATACTTTTGATACTACATTTCGATATGATCAACTTTTCCTTTTCTTCTTTTGTCTTTCTTTAATTTTCTTGAGATCATCTTTCAAAAACATTTGATCCAGTTCTTTAGAATCACCATACTGTTTACGAAGTGCTGTTAATTTTACTTTTAATTCTTTAACAATTTCAGAATATGCCGGATCATCATAAACATTGTTTATCTCGTAAGTATCTTTTTTTCGATCATAGAGTTCCCATTCATTCACATCATAGTAAAAGTGTACCAGTTTATACTCTTTTGTCACAATACCATAATGACGTTTAACCATATGAACTGCAGGATATTCATAATAATGATAATAAACAGCGTCACGAGTCCACTTATCATTTTTACCTTCCAGTAATGGCACTAAACTCTCACCTTGCATATCGTCAGGTTCGGGAATCCCGGCAGCTTCCAGAATTGTTTGAGCAAAATCAAGATTCTGCACCATTTCGTCACTAACACTTCCCGGTTTTACTTTATCGGGCCAACGAATTAATAACGGTGTTTTAAAAGATTCATCATAAATAAACCGTTTATCAAACCAACCGTGTTCACCGAGATAAAATCCCTGATCAGAAGTATAGATAACAATTGTATTTTCCGCTAATCCACTATCATCCAGATAATCCAAAACCCGACCAACATTGTCATCAACAGAAGAAATACATCCAAGATAATCCTGCATATAACGCTGATACTTCCACTGCATTTTTTCTTTATCATTCATTTTTGGCCAATTAGTTTTAAAATCCTCATTTATTTTATCAATGATAGGATCATATTTGGCTTTTTGTTCAGCACTGGCACGATTATATGCTCCGGAGAATCCGCCTATATCAGGCACATCAGGATCAAGCGGGCTCATTTCCTTTATTACTTCCAAACGAATTTTAGAATCCCATCCATATTTCATATGAGTTAAAAGATTCATTTCTGCACTTTTTGCTGCTGATCCACGATTTTTATAATCATCAAACAGAGTTTTCGGTTCAGGAAACTTTTTCTCTACAAATTCTGCCATTTTTTCAGGACTTGGCCACCATGGACGATGGGGTGCTTTATGCAAATACATCATCATAAAGGGTTTATCTTTATCACGTTTTTTATCCAGCCAATCAATAGTCAAATCAGTGATAATATCAGTACAATATCCTTCTTTTCTTATACGACCTTCTTTAGTGACAAAATCAGGATTTATATAATTCCCCTGTCCCGGTAAAATCATGAAATCATCTACACCTTTGGGATTGTTTCCAAAATGAAGTTTCCCATACATTGCTGTCTGATATCCATTATTCTGCATGATTTGCATAATAGTTGTCTGAGAGTCATCAAAAGGAGAACCATTATTAATTTTTCCATGAATATGACAATGTTTACCTGTTAAAATTGTTGCTCGTGACGGAGCACAAATTGAATTGGTGACACAGGCATTTGTGAAAAGCATCCCTTCTTTTGCCAATCGGTCAATATGTGGCGTCTGGATCAGTTTGTCACTATAAGAACTAATAGCCTGATATGCGTGATCATCTGACATAATAAACAATATATTAGGTTGTTTTTTTACCTTTGGTTTTCCAATTCCACAACCCATTAATGTCAATGCTGATGCACTTCCCATCACTTTTAGAAAATTTCTCCGTGAGACATCGTTTCTCATTTTTCCCCCTTTTTTTAGACTGGATTAACAGGATTTACCGGATAATTATATTTGTCATCCTGTTAATCCTGTTAATCCTGTTAATCTTGTTAATCCTGTCTATAATTTTTC
>JAOZSG010000315.1:2003-3959 GCA_029939785.1 Fidelibacterota bacterium
TTTTTCACCGGTGGATACACAATTGTTCCATGATCTCGTGGCAACCAGGAAATATAATCTATTCCAATTGATTTGGTCTTCTCTGTTAATTTTTTATACTCTGGAGTTTCCATAAAAGGAATTTGTTTAAGATCAAATGTATGCTGACATTTATCCAAATATTTTTTCAATTCAATCTTCATTTTTCCCAAAATTTCCTGATACTCCGATTTATAAGCCAGATTTGTCATTTCATATGGATCATTTTCCAAATCATAGAGTTGATCCTGATCGAAATAATGTGGAAAATATTCAATCGCAATCTGCGAATGCTGTTGTTTGTGTTTGTTAAAATAATTTGGTGCATACTCCATTTTTCCATTTTCCATAAGATGAATCAAATCTTTGGGTAACCTGAATGCAATATACTTAAAATTATCCTTCCTAACTGCTCTTGCAAATCCGGATTCTACATAGACACTTTCCCGAACAGGATTATTTTCACCATTAATCAGTGACAATACATTAACACCATCGAGATTGAATTTTTTAGAATTTGCTTTTCCGGATGCATCAATTATAGTTGAAACCATATCTATATTTTGCACTAATTGGCTACAAACTGCAGGTTTTTTCCCCGGCCATTTCACAATCATTGGAATTTTGTTTCCCTGCTCATAACAAGTAGCTTTCCCAGGCTCTATATTATGATCTGCAATAAACATTACGACTGTATTTTCCAGTAATCCAAGATTCTCTAATTTATTTATCACAAAACCAACATGATGATCCAAATATGCAAGCCCTGTATATTTATGTTTATTTCGATCCTCTTGTCTATCTACTTCATTTATTAACGATTTTTTATCCAATTCATACTTTTCCAGACCTGATAATTTTCCTTCCAAAGTATAATTTGAATCGCTTTTCAATTCACCCAAATGTGAGGGTCCATGAATTGCTGTTGTCGCTATATATGTAAAAAATGGTTTTTGATCTTCTGCCCGATCATCAAGAAAATCTGAAACTCCTTTATTAATCCATGGAAAATTGTGTTGTCGCAATTTTTTAACAGGAAAATGATCAAAATTTCCCCAGACAGCACTGGCAACATGATCAAATCCTCCAGTTTCCCGAATCATTTGTTGAACTGTTTTTTGGTCCTTTGCCAGTTTTTCATTCATTCCTTTTTCATTTGGTTCTTCATTTCCATGAAATTTTTGAAAAGGTAATACTGACGAATCTTCAGTACCAATGTGCCATTTCCCCATCATTCCGGTTATGTAACCATCTTTTTTTAGAATTTTTGGCAAAGTTTGAGTTGAATTATCAATATAGGTATTCCAACCAATATTATACATTCCATCAACAGGATATTTTATCAAGAATTCGGAATGAGTACATTTCCCCGGATACATTCCTGTGAGCATAGAAAATCTGGCAGGAGTACACATTGGTGCAGTAGAATAGGCATTTGTAAATCTGATTCCATCCTGTGCAAGTTTAGAAATATTTGAAGTTGGAAAAATACTATTCTTGTTATAACACTCTAAATATTCAGGATTTAATTCATCTGAAAATAGAATTACAAAATTAAGTTTTTTTACTTTTTTTATACAATTAAAATTTGAAGAAGCAATTATTCCTGTATAACCGATCATTATATTTCGTAAAAAATCTCTTCTTTTCATTATTTCCTTCTAATATTTTTTTTAGACAGAATTAACAGAACTTACTACATAAATATAATTCTTCATCATGTTAATCCTGTCTATTTTTTTCACATCCTCCAACTGGTGGATAACGAACGAGTCTCACCTACTGCGGGTAAGAATCCGTAAATTCTTGATTATTTCAAAAATGCTTTGGAAACCCTCAAAAATATCAAACAAAAAACAGCTCCAGCAGTTAGTGTGCAGACGATTGTTATACAGTTATTTTAAACAGTTGGGTAAAATTTCTAAAAAATCTAAACAT
>JAOZSG010000316.1 GCA_029939785.1 Fidelibacterota bacterium
TTAATTGTTGAAATAAACGATTTTTTTCAACTTCAACAAGTTTCTTTTCTGTAATATCAATTCCGGAACATAATATTCCGGTAATTTTATTATCAGCATCAGTTAGAGCAATATTATTCCACAAAACAGTTTTTATCTTCATATCTTTCGTAATGACTTTTGATTCATATGAATCATTACTTTTATAGTTGCCATTGAATAAATCTAATTGACTTGTAAACAGTTTCTCGTAATATTCAATAAGTTTTTTTTGTGATCTTTCAGGTATAAATTTATCAATCCAATTTTTATTTGTGAGTTCATTTTGATCATACCCTAATATTTCACAGCCTTTTTTATTAATTAGTGTAATATTATAATCTTTATTAAAGGCAAGAAAAATTACTCCTGCTACATCCAGATAATTTTGTGCTCTATTTCTTTCTATTATTGCTTGTTGTTCTACTTTTTTTCTTTCGGTAATATCCTGTAAAATCCCTATTGTTTCAAGAATTTTCCCTGTTTTTTTATCTATGACAGGTAATGCTGAATCACTAACCCATTTTATATCCCCATTTTTTGTTTTGAAATTAAAATCAATTTGGTATTTTTCTATTTCCCCATTTAAAAATTTATTTTTATAGGTTTTATAATTTTTAGTTTTAGTTGAATATATTGAAATTTCTTTTTTTAGATTTTTTATATTTTCATAAGCTGAAATATTATCAGAAAAATCAAATAATTTATTAAAACCTTTTCCAATCAAAGTGTATTTTTTGTTAATTAAATCTAATCTATATGGAACACCATCTGCATTTTCAATGGTTTTTTGATAAATTTCATGAGCTTCCAACAGCTGTTCCTGAGATTTTATTCTAGACGTAATGTCCTGATACATTGCTAATATTCCAAGTTTTTTATTATTAATAACAATAGGTGCTGCAACAATTTGAACATCAACCTGTGAGCCATCTGATCTCTGCCTTTTGCTCTCATATAAAATTTCTGATCCTTTCCCTACGATATCAGTTAATTTCTGAGCTTCATCAAATCTATTATCCGGAGTAATGAGTAAATCTATATTTTTATTTCTAATATCTTCCAGTTTATAATAAAATAATTTTTCGAACTGTGGATTAACATCAAGTATTTTATTCTCATTATTTATTGAAACAATTGCATCTGGTGAACTTTCAAATAATGATTTAAAATAGGTTTTTTGTTTGATTAATTCCTGTTCACGTACAATTCTTTCCGTGATATCAATTATTGATCCCCTAATTCCGATTATTACACCATCTTTTTCAATTGGATTTGCATAAAGAAGTTCATGGAAAATTTTGTTCTCTTTGTTTTTAGTTTTTATTTCATGACTTGGGTAATTTTCTCCTTGCAAAATACTATTTATTATCTCTTCAATTTGAATTAATTCATCATGTGGAAATATTTGAGTAAAATACAATCCATTTTCGAAGTTTTCCCGGGTATATCCAAAAAACTCCAGAAAACTTCGATTTACAAATGTTAATAGTTTTTCATTGTTAATTTCAAAAACAGGTTGTGGAAGTAAATCAGTTAAATCTCGAAATCGTTTTTCACTATCACGTAATTTAATTTCCATTCGATATTTATGCAATGCAGTATTTATTGTCGAATGAATTTCATCAATCCGAAATGGCTTTAATAAGAATCCAAAAGGTTCTGTCAGTTTTGCTTTATCAAGAGTTTGTTTATCAGAATGTGCAGTGAGAAAAATAATCGGAATATCGAGATTGTCTTTTATTATTTGGGATGTTTCAATTCCATTCAAATGACCATCAAGTTTGATATCCATAAGAATCAGGTTAGGTTTTAATTCATTAGCTTTTACTATTGCTTCTTGTCCATTTGAGGCAATATGAAGAACATTATAACCTAATTTAATTAGACTATTTCGCAGATCCTCTGCCAAAAGAAGAGAATCTTCAACAATCATTACTGTTGTTTCTCTATCTTGATATGGAATAACCATTTAACAACCCCCTGTTTAGAAATACTTAGATCTTATAATATGATGTAATTCAAATATAACATTGATAATCTAACAATATTATTCTGATATTAACAGAATTGTTTAAAATATAATAATTAAAGATATAATTAACTGTTTTTGATATAAAATCATTTATTAGCAAAATTTAAATGTGGATAAAGTGTTGTTATACAATCCGGACAAATCCCATGTGTAAAATGTGCTTCTGTCAAATATTTTGCAACATATTCTTCTACTTCTACCCATGGTTTAGTTTTGATATTTTCATCTCTGATTTTCTTACACGATGCACAAATTGGAATTAATCCTTTTTGTTCAATAGTATTTTTTAATGTATCCTGTACCTTTTCCAAGAGTTTTTTTTGAAATGTTATATCCTTGAAAATTGCAAAAAAGGCAGTATTGCCTTCGAATTCTATCTTTTTTATTTTTGCTTCTATGAATATATTTTTATTGGTTTTATTTGAGAATTGAAGTTCCTGTACATCATTATTTATAGATTTCTCATATTTGTTAACAATCTCATCAAATTTAATAACAGTTCCATTTGTTTGAATACTCTCGAAAGTACAGGATTTAATCTGACTCTTCTCTATATCAATTAATTTTTCAAAACTTTCGTTAAAAAAGATAAATTTATTGTTCTGTATTATAACAATTGCATCCATAGAATTATCTACCATCATTCGGTATTTTTTTTCACTATTTTTTAATTCAGTTTCTGCTTTTTGTCTTTCAGCTATCTCTGTATTTGCTAATTTTAGTATTCTTTTGTACTCATTTGCTTTTTCTGTTAATTCAGTAACATCTTGAATTGAAAAAATTGCATAATACTTATTCTTTTTATTTTCTGCAGGATGTGCTGTTATAACAGAATGTTGTAATCTTAAATGACCATTGGGTAATTTACATGGAATTAATTGCCTATGCAATTGACTTGAAAAAACGACTGGAGTACCATAATTAAAAGTTGATTCAAGTCTGGTGGTATATTTAAGTAATGAAAAATGGTTAAAAATTATTCTTATATCTTTTTGATAAATTTCATCTTTTGTTATTTTTGTCCAACTCTCTATAATTTTATTCCAGAATTGAACTCGATAATTCCAATCAATTACCATAACTCCTGTAGAAATATTATCAAATATTGTGAATTGATTTTTCATATTAAATAATATTGTTTAATGCCTGTTTTAAAATTCCAAATGATTTGAGAGTAAACACAATAATAATTTCACCTGAAATCCTCATCTTTTTGGCTTCGAATTTTGCCTCTGCTATAAGAAGAACAGAACTTTGTTCCGTTGATTGTTGAAGTATTTGATTATATTTTCCTTCACTATATTCTGCTACTGAATAGTCCAGATGACTATCCAAAATATTACTGATAGACCCCATTATACTATTAATTAAAATATTACCAATTTCAGAAAGAGTCCCAGTTTTTAATTCATCCATTTGATCAGTAATATCAGCTTCATTAAGTAATGTAGAGACCAATTTTGCTGCACTTTTATTTGTGAAAAGCAGTCCGGCAGAGCCTGCGAAAGGGCCTTCAAATTTCATTTGTACAGATGAATAAGGTTCAATTTCATCTTCTTTATTATAACTTCTTTCTTTAATATATTCTTCAATTTTTTGTATAGAAATTCTAGGAATTTTTAAAGTTATGTGTGTATTAAGCATTTCGTTTAATGTCGATGCAGCTCTGCCAACTCCAATATTTATTAATTCCTTGAGGGCTTCAGTTTGCTCAAAACTTAAATCCATAATTAGTCATCCTTTTTCATATATTTCTCAAGTAATATTAATAATTTTTCTTTATTCGGCGGTTTGTTTACAAATTCTTTTATTCCTAATTTTTCACATTTTTGTTTTGAACTTATTTGAATATCGGCACTTAATATGATAACCGGAACTTCAGATA
>JAOZSG010000317.1:0-1815 GCA_029939785.1 Fidelibacterota bacterium
TTTGGAATAATAGCTTTATTATGTAATGCAATTACTTCAAGAATAATCTTACTATGATCAGATTTAAGATTCTTTAAAACATGTTTTTCTTTTAATATTTTAATTCCGAGTTCAGCATGATCTATAGACAATTTATCCACAAATGTTTTGTAAGTATTATATTGTTCAAACCTGCCAATATCGTGAAAAAGTGCGGACAATTCAGCTATATACAGATTTTCATCATTTAAATTTAGTTGTTTCCCAAGTTCATTTATTACTTCACAAACTTTTTTAGTATGGAATATTTTTAAATCAATATTTCTTTGAAATTTTGGATCAGATGAAGAAAATGATGAAGTATATTCATCAAACCATCTTGTTTGATTCTCTAATGTTTTTTGCACTTTTTCCCGACTTCTTAGTTATTTGTTCTTTGGTATTATCGTCAAAATTTCAGTATTTTCATTGACTAATTTCGATTTGTTTGTCAAAAGATTTATATATTGACTATTATTTGATGGTTGTGAAATAAGCATAGTATTTTTTTGACTGAAAGGTATAATGAATTTTAAAGAATTGTCATGTCGATTGAAATGTTGGGCTGATTTCATTACGTTTTTTTGTATTATGGAAGTGTGTGGAAGTTTACCCATTTTTTTCAGTAAATATGATATAATAAACCGGATACGTTTTTGTTGGTTTATAGGATTATGTATATTTTCTTTACAATTCCATTTTGATAAATCATTAGTATTTTTATTTATTAGATATTTAATAGTATTTTGATATGCTGATAACATAATGTCCTTTTGCCGTTCATGATCAAGAGTTTGGACATTGTCAAACCATAATGATGGATCATTTGTACAAAGCATTTGCAAATTTTTATATGGAAGCATTTTCATATTGAGGAATTCATGAAATAATTTAGTGTTTGCAAGATCGAGATCATCTTTATAAACATTTTCTGCTATTTTTTTTACTAAATGATTGGTGAAATAACTTTCAAGTGAATACGTTTTTTCTGAAAAATTCCATTTTTTTAATTTATTGTATATACTTTTTTCAAGACTGTTTTTCATATCATTTTCTTTAACAGTAGCTAAGAATGATGTAATGATTTTTGCATAAGGAGACCTATTATTGGATTGGAATTTTTTTATATCAGAAATTGATATAGTGCTACTGTAAAGAATTTTTTGGAAAAATTTATGGTAATATGGATATATCATGTTTATATCAATCTGAAAATTTTGTGATGAAATAAATCCTGTTTTCGGATTGAATATTGAATAAGATTCCAGAGTATAATCCTCAAATATATCATTATTCGGATTATGTCCCTCAAGAAGCATTGTTTTTCTTTTTGGATGAATTATTAATGGAACCGCAGATGACATTCCAATATTTCCATCAATATCTGCATAACCAATTTTCAACTGTGGAAATTTTATTTTTTTTGTCTGTTCCAGAAAAGAACCCCAATTATTTGACTTGTTAATACCAATTAGTCCCTCGATATCACGAGAAGATATAAATCCATCCCACCAGAATGAAATCATTTCAGAAGTATCAGATTCAGCATTATAAAAATTATTAATAATGGGACCATGTTTTGTTGAATAAACTATTAAACTTGTATCTGCATTGTTTTTTACTTTTATTAATTCTGTTCTTTTTTGCAGTTTTATCCAAGTACTGTCCCAGAGCACTTTTTCCTGGATTTGATCAACTTTTTCCAGATAAAGATCAATATCATTTTCAGAAAATTTATTCATCGTCCAGGCAATTGATTGATTTTTTCCAGAGATAATAGCAGGTATTCCCGGGCAA
>JAOZSG010000317.1:1825-3937 GCA_029939785.1 Fidelibacterota bacterium
ACACCGAAAACTCAGGACACGTTAGGTCAATTACGGAATAAAAATCAGAATAAACAAATGAGTTTGAGATATTACCTGATAGGATTGGCAGTGATTTGTCAGATTTGGAACCTGCGATAATTAAACTCTGTGAAAAGTGTGAGTTATCCTGAAAATCAAGATAATTTCTCAGATCATTTTCTCCTTGCCAAAAATTATTTATTGCTATATTGTTTATTTCATTCGTAGGGCGGTATAAATATGGAATATCATTGATATTAGCAGGAAAACCCTGTGTAACTTTTCGAGGGTTATAGACATTTAAAAGATTATAAAAGAGTATCCGTTTATTCCACGCATCTGAATAAAGCCATGCAAATAATCTCGAAATTGCAAGGCAATCAGACGAATTCCATAAAAGAGGCTGATATTCATTAAATCTGAATTCTAATGGAAGATTTTTAAGATTGTTTTTTATATACTCATTTATTCCATTAGTATAACTATCTAAAATGTCTTGAGTTTCACTGTTTGTAATTTTCATGCATTTGTTGCCGATTCCATTAAAATCTATCTGTCTGGCAAACAAATCACTTTTTATATATTTCTTCCCTAATACTTCAGAAAGTTGACCAAGTGATGCTCTTTTAAGATAATCCATGTAATATAGATTTTTTGCTGCATGATAATATCCCAGAGCGAAATAAAGATCTTCTTTGTTTTGTGCTTTAATATGAATCTTATTGTTATCTGTTGTTAATTCAATACTGGACGAAATACCATTTAAAGAAATTTTACCATCTAATTGTAAAGGTTTGAATACAAAGAAAAATCGTAAGAATAAAAATATAAATATTGATAATAAAACAAATAATACTAGTACAATTTTTTTAAAGTATGATTTCATCAAATATTCTATAATGTTAATTGATAAATGAAATTTACAAAATCATCCAGAGACTGTGTCTTTGATGACTGAGCAATTGTAACAGACGGATAATTATGTAGCATAAATGGATAACTATTTGACAAATAGAATTTATTTTCCATCCTACAAAGTTCATCTGAGCTGAAGGATTTACATGTGTTTTCTATAAATTCATCTATATCCCTTGAATATATTATTCCCTCTTTAGAAAAATAGGTCATTTGTGGATAAATAAATTGAGATATATTAATTATAAGAGTTTTTTTATCATAATCGAAAAAATTATTTATATAATGATTAATTCCTTCCAAACTCTTATCTAAATGATTTGTTAACAAAACTTGAATGTTTATGTTATTCGGATTATTTTTTAATTTCTCAAGAATCGGTTCTAAAATATTTTGTTCTTTACCATTTTTGTATAATTGTTTCTCGCGAATAAAATAATATACTGCAAAAATTAATTGAATTACAAAAAATACACTCAATATACTGAAATATAGAGTGTTACTAAATTGATCACCAAAGTAAAGACAAATTGATGTCATAATTGAAAGAAAAAGATAGGTTTTAATTACAATGTTAAAGGAATCTGTTAACATGTTCCGAATATATTGTTTTTGTGGTATAATTATGAGAATGTTGCGTGGATTTTCATTTAAATTAACAGGACGTTTTCCAATAACATTTTTGAAGGTTTTTTTTGGAAGTATTGATGTAATAATTGTCTTTTGTCCCAGAAAATATTTAACAATAATCCAGATGCCGAGTAATGATATTGCCGCACCGATAAAGGAATACAAAATGCCTGTAATTATACCTACAATTATTAGAATTATAGAACAATATATTTCAGCAGAACTATAAAAAACTGCTCTGTATGTTTGGTCTGATGTTTCTATACTCAGATATTTGATTGCTTTTGACATTTTTGTTATCTTTCATTTTTTATAATTATATCATAATCAACTGCAAAATATAGATGTTTTTAAATATCTCTTCAAGTTTAAAAAAAAACTTTGTCTTTTTAAAAAAACGTCTTATATTTAGCCCGCTTAATGACAGTGGCTCGGTAGCTCAGTCGGTAGAGCAGGGGACTGAAAATCCCTGTGTCCCTGGTTCGATTCCGGGCCGAGCCACAAAAAGCAAACCCTTGTAAGTTTCGATTTACAAGGGTTTTTTTATTCTATAACACAATAGATTTT
>JAOZSG010000037.1 GCA_029939785.1 Fidelibacterota bacterium
GGTTTGAGAAGTAATTACAGTTTTGATATTGATTTTATAATTATCAAAATCACCTGTAACCTTTGCAAGAATACCGGGTTTGATACCAACTCCGGGTCCTTTGAGTTGAAGTACACAAAAATCATCACTATATGTTACACTTTTTATGATTTCTTCTGAAATTTCTCCCTCATTCTCAATAACGGAATAGGGTTTAATTCCATTTTCTGTATTATTAATGTTGAATATTCGAATAGGAATATTATCACCCATTAATGGTTCGATAGTTCTGGGATGAAGAACCTTTGCTCCAAAGTATGCAAGCTCTGCTGCCTCTGTATAATCGAGTTTTTTAATTTGCATTGTGTGAGTAACAATATTTGGATCCGCACTGAGAAAGCCATTTACATCTTTCCAGACATCCAATGATTTCGCATTGATACATTTTGCAATTGATGCTGCTGAATAGTCGCTTCCGCCTCGTCCTAACAATGTTACTTTTTTATCTTCAGAAATCCCATAAAATCCGGGAATAATATAGATTTTTTCACCTGATAATTTTGCTTTTACTGATTCTTTCGATTTTATAAAATTTATCGTAGCATTCCCAAAATCACCATCGGTCGTAAGTCCCATATCTTCAGGAAGTACTTCTTCACAATTAAAACCTTTATAAGATAAAATAGATGCAAGTAACAAAGAACTTAATCGCTCGCCATAACTTAATACAATGTCTTCAACAAAGTTTGGTACATCACCGATATAATGAATTCCAAGTAGATAACGCTCAAGCTTCTTCAGTCTTTCTGTGATTTTATCAAAGATCTCAGTTCTTATTTCTGCTTCTGGGATAAATTCATGAATTACTTCTTTTTTCATTTGTGTAAGTGAGGTTGTGAGATCTTCTATATTATCATAATCTGACAATACTTTATCCAAAGTTTCTGATAGAAGATTAGTAATGCCATAAAACGCAGAAACAACAATTACTAAAGGCTGATCATACTCTGTTATTGTGTTAATAATTTTCTGGAGACCATCTTTATCCTTTAAGTTTGATCCGCCAAATTTTACTACTATTCTGTCCATAATATTCTATTCATTTTTCCACTTTTTGTACAACTACTTCGTAGTTGGATTAAATCTTCTTTCTTACCCCGAGTTTTACTCGGGGCTATTCAAATTATGCCCTTTCAGGGCATTCAACTCTTCTTCACTCAGTTTCAAATTCAACTAACCAATTCTTTTGCTCACGGATTAACAGGATTATCACGGATAAAACTCTTTTATATTTAACCAATTTTCGAATTTGACTATTTAAACTATTTAAACCAATTGAACTATTTCAACCAACCAACCCTTTTTGTGCCAATAATTCAGCATTTAATATTGCTGCTCCGGCTGCTCCACGGATAGTATTATGTGAGAGAATGACAAATTTATAATCTAGTATTGAACATTTTCTTAATCTTCCTATACTAACAGCCATACCTTTATCAATATTACGTTGAAGTTTAGGCTGAGGTAGATTGTCCTGTTCAAAATAATGAATTGGAAATTTTGGTGCAGTCGGTAAATTCAGTTTCTGTGGTTCTCCGCTAAAGTTTTTCCAGCATTCAATGATTTGATCTTCAGTTGCTTCCTTTTTTAACTTTACCGAAACACATTCCAAATGTCCATCAATTACTGCTACTCGGTTACATTGTGCACTTATATTTATTTTGGCTTCTTCGATTTTGCCATTATTATATTTTCCAAGAATTTTAAGAGGCTCTGTCTCCATTTTGATTTCTTCACCACCTATAAATGGAACAACATTATCAATGATATCCAGGGATGAAACTCCCGGATATCCGGCACCGGAAAGAGCCTGCATTGTAACGACACTAACAGTTTCAATTCCAAATAAATCATCAATAGGTTTAAGCGGAATTGACAAACCGATAGTTGAGCAATTTGGATTGGTGATAATAAAACCTTTTCCATATTTTTGCTCTTTAATAAGTTCAAGATGTTCAGAATTAACTTCCGGAATCATAAGCGGAACATCAGGATCAAATCTATGATTTTTAGAATTGGAAATTACTGCATATCCGGCTTTCGCAAAATCTTCTTCAATCTCACCGGCAACACCTGCATCAAGACCTGAAAATACAATTTTACAATCCATATTTGGAACACAGGTTGAAACTATAATATTAGATATTTTTTCAGGAATTGGGGTTTGCATGAACCAATTAACAGCATCTTTATACGTCTTACCTGCAGATCTTTCTGATGCGGCGAGTGATGTAATTTCAAAATATGGATGCTCACTTAATAATTGTATGAATTTTTGTCCTACACTCCCTGTTGCTCCGAGAATTCCAACTTTTATTTTCTCCACAATAACTCCTTTTTTTCTCATACTTTTAACACTACTTTTAGTACACGAATTTTACAGAAAACCACGGATCAATTCTATTATTTTTTCTCATTCGTGTTGTCATGTTAATATGTATACATTAATTTATTTCATTGTTCAAATAACTCTATAGGTTATTTCAAAATAACAATCTAAGGTGTCGAATTTACATAGTATCTGATAAATATGGAATTAAAAGTTGAAAAGGATAATAAAAATAATCTCTGCTGTGCTGTGCGAAACATCGTGAAGCATGGCGGTAAAAATTTCTTTTTATGCTCACGTCATCATTACTTATTTTTTTGATTTATTAGAAGATAATCTTCAGGATTCAATTTTATAATATTGTTTACAAGTTTTGTAGTACTTTGAGGTTTTAAGATATAATAAGATGCCATAATTTCACGGGCAGGATGTGTGTTACGTAGTACGGTCATTCCTGACCGTATTTTGATGACAATTAATATTATCCAAAAATAAAATCATTTTTCAAGTGATTCACGACCAACAACAAACAATGTACATTTATATAAAAAAACATTTGCAGAACAAAAAATCCCATTGTATATTTATGCAAGAATTATGAATATTTATGCAGAGAGCAAGTATATGAATAAAACCCACAGATTAAAATTAATAGAAAAAATAATTGCTGAACAAAAAATTGGCTCCCAAAAAGAATTATGTGATATCTTAGCAAAAAATAGTGTAGATGTTACTCAGGCAACTTTATCAAGAGATTTGAATATTCTTAAAGTAATTAAGATTGTTGATGAAGAAAAAGGACATATTTATGCTCTACCATTTTCTCTTAATGGTCAAAATGAAAATCTTATTCATCACAAGTTTCCTGTAAATAATTTCTTATCCATCAAATTTTCAAACAACATTGCAATCATCAAGTGCACAATTTCCTTTGCATCAACTATAGCATTGATTATTGATGAAATGAATTTTAAAGAAGTGATAGGTACTATCGGAGGTGATGATACTGTGATGGTAATATTAACAGAAGGAGTGTCAGGGGATGATTTCACATCTTCACTTCTTCGAAGAATCCCAGATCTTAATTCCCGTATATAATAATTTTGTGCTCTAAAAATAAAACAACGAATGATAGAAAAGGTTTATAATGACAAAAGAAAAAGTAATACTTGCATATAGTGGAGGTTTGGATACCTCAGTAATAGTAAAATGGTTACAAAATAAAAATTATGATGTAATTTGCTATGTTGCAAATGTAGGTCAGAATGAAGATTTTGAAAAAATTAAAGAGAAAGCACTCAAAACCGGTGCATCAAAAGTATATATCGAAGATCTTCGTGAAGAATTTGTTACAGATTATATTTATCCTGCACTTCGTGGAAATGCAATTTACGAAGGACGTTATCTTCTCGGTACAGCACTGGCAAGACCATTGATTTCAAAAAAACATATTGAAATAGCACATAAAGAAGGTGCAAAATATGTTTCACACGGGGCAACAGGAAAAGGTAATGATCAGGTACGTTTTGAATTTACTTATTATGCACTTGATCCAAATATTAAAGTTATATCTCCATGGAAAGATGCAGAATTTTTAAATGAATTTAAAGGAAGAAGTGATCTGTTAAATTATGCTGAAAAATATAATATTCCTGTGAAAGCATCCAAAGCAAAATCCTATAGTGAAGATGAAAACCTTATGCATATCAGTCATGAAGCAGGAATTCTTGAGGATCCTGATATGACTCCTGGTGAAGAAATATTTTCCATGACAACTTCACCAAAAAATGCTCCTGATGTAGAAAGTTGTATTGAGATTGACTTTAAAGATGGCTTTCCGGTTCGTGTAAAAAATCTTTATGATGGCACAGAAGTAACAAAACCTCTTGAACTCTTTTTATATCTTAATAAAATTGCAAAGGATAATGGTGTTGGAAGAATTGATATTGTTGAAAACAGATATGTAGGTATCAAATCAAGAGGAGTATATGAAACTCCCGGTGCGACCATTCTTTGGGCTGCTCATCGTGATCTTGAATGTGTAGCCATGGATAAGGAAGTAATGCATATTCGTGATACACTAACACCAACTTTCTCACAAATTATATATAATGGCTACTGGTTTTCACCTGAAATGGATTTTTTAATGTCGGCTTTTGAAAAGGCACAGGAAAAAATTGATGGAACAGTAAGATTATCAGTTTACAAAGGTAATGTAATGATTTTGGGCAGAACATCTCCTGTTTCACTTTATGATGAAAAATTATCAAGCATGGATATCGAAGGCGGATATAATCAGGAAGAAGCAAAAGGATTTATCAATATCAATGCTATCAGATTAAAAGCACATAATGTAATTATGAAACAAAAAAATCCATATAACTGGAGAGAAAAACTAATTAGAAAATGAAACTCTGGCAAAAAAAATATAACCTTAATAAAAAGATAGAAGATTATACAGTCGGTAATGATTTTCAAATCGATCATGTAATTTTGGCTTATGATTGTAAAGCATCAATAGCACATGCCGAAATGCTTAATCAGATCAATATTCTGACTGAAGATGAATTACAATCTCTTGTAAATGAACTTAATAATATCATTGAACTGAGCAAAAAAGGTGAATTTGTAATAGAAAAATCTGATGAAGATTGTCATACTGCTATTGAAAAGTATTTGACGAAAAAACTTGGCGATACAGGTAAAAAAATTCATACAGCAAGATCAAGGAATGATCAGGTTTTGACAGCTTTGAGATTATATTATCTTGATAATTTAAAATTAATCAAAACCAAAATCATAGATTTACAAAAGACTTTAGAAATAGTATCTAATGAGAATAAGGGAATAGAATTTCCCGGATATACTCATACAAGAAAAGCAATGGTAACGAGTGTGGACATGTGGATTGGTGCATTGAAGGATTCAATGGACGATAATCTACTACAACTCGAAGCTTTGTATAAATTGCTTTCACAATCACCACTTGGAACCGCAGCCGGGTATGGTGTACCTATAACAATCAATCGTGATTATACTGCCCAAAAAATGGGATTTGCAAAAGTTCAGAAAAATCCAATTTATGCTCAGCATAGTCGTGGAAAGTTTGAAGCAGCTTTGTTATCCTTTCTTAGTTTGTTAATGTTTGATGGAAATAAATATGCATCAGATTTAATCCTCCTTTCCATGCCCGAGTTTGGTTTTTTTAATCTTCCTGATGAATTTCTTACAGGTAGTTCTATAATGCCTCAGAAAAAAAATCCGGATGTTTTAGAATTATTGAGAGCAAATTATCATGTTGTAACGTCTGCCGAATTTCAGATTAAAAGCATGATGTCAAATTTAATTTCTGGATATCACAGAGATTTTCAGTTTTTCAAAGAACCAGTCGTAAAATCAATTGAAATAGTACAAAATAGTCTTGATATTATGATTCTGGTTTTTAGTAATTTGAAATTTGATAAGGAAAAATGTAAAGAGGCAATTACTGAAGAAGTTCTTGCTACTGAAAAAGTTTACAAGTTAGTAGAACAAGGAATGACATTTCGTGATGCTTACAAAAAGATAGCAGAAGGTTATTAGAAATTTAAAATGTTTTTGTGTGTTTTGGAGTGTTGCAACCGTGTTGAAACAAAAAAGAAATACACCAAAACTGTTGCTGTACTTCATAGATTGCTATATAGAAGATAAAATAAAATGAATAAATTAAAAGAAATATTACCAGATTGGAACTGTGCAGTAGTCAAAGTCGGCAGTGCATTAATTGCACCTGATAATAAAGGTTGCAGTACAAAATATTTGCTAGGAATTGCAAATTTTATTAACGAGAGTATTAATAATGGAAAAGAAATAGTTCTTGTATCATCGGGAGCAGCATCTGCTGGTAGAGCGTTGCAAAACAATATACTTCCAAATGTGCCGGTATCTATTCCTAAAAAACAGGCTTTTGCTGCCATAGGTCAGAGCATTATGATGGCGAATTGGAGTAATCTTTTTGATTTTCCATGTGCACAAATTTTAATTACTCATGATGATATAAATAATAGACGCAGATATGTAAATGCAAAAAACACTCTAAAGGAATTACTAAAATTAAAAGCCCTTCCTATTGTAAATGAAAACGACACTGTTGTTGTGCAAGAATTAAAAGTTGGTGACAATGATAATCTGGCAGCACATGTAGCAGATCTTGTTGAAGCAGATTTGTTGATAATCTGTAGTGATGTTGATGGTCTATATGATTCTGATCCCACTAAAAATGACGATGCGGAATTTATTTATACTGTTCAGGAAATTAATGATGATATTAGGGCTATAGCAGGAGAAGCAAATAATCCTGTAGCAACCGGTGGAATGAAAACAAAAATTGAAGCAGCATTAAAAGCCACAAGTCGAGGCATAAATACTATTATAATAAATGGGAAAAAACAGGAAAATTTTATTCATCTACTCAATGGAAGTGTGCCAGGTACTTTGTTTATAAAACAAGAAAATCCAAAAACTGCAAAAAAACATTGGATTCAACATGCCTTAAAAACCGAAGGTTCTATTTATGTCGATTCAGGTGCAAAAAATGCGATTTATAAGAAAAACGCATCATTGTTACCTTCAGGAATTTTAAAAATAACCGGCGAATTTTTCCCTGGAGATGCAGTGAAAATTATCTGGCAAAATAAAAATAAAGAACAAACTCTCGGCAAAGGTATTACACAGTATGCATCCAAAGATATAGAAAAAATTATTGGAGTACAGACTACAGAAATCGAAAATATATTAGGATTTGTTTCCAGCAATTCTATTGTTCATCGTGATGATATGATCGTTGAATTAGTCTAATCAGATTATTTAAATCATGAAATATTTAATTCTAAAGAACACGAAGGCAGCATTTAGTTAATTAATCAACTTTTGCCTGAAATCACCCTTCGTGTTCTATGAATTTTTACTGCAATCCGGACTACATCCAATATTTATTGTATGAAGTCAGATCTGCTATTTTTAGGAGAAATAGATGTCACAGTTTATATTAAAAAAATTTGTACAAGAGTGTAAAGAAGCATCAAAATATGTTGCGACTTTATCCTCATTAAAAAAAATTCATGTGTTACAAACAATAGCGGATTATCTGATTGAATTTACTGATGAAATATTATCAGAAAATAAAAAAGATATGATAAATGCTATAGCAAATGATATTTCTAAACCTATGCAAGACAGATTATTATTAACATCTGATCGAGTAAAAAGTATGTCCGATGCTGTTCTTGAAGTTTCTGATCTTGAAGATCCTATAGGAAACATATCATCATTTGTTCAGCGTCCTAATGGAATTAAAGTTGGAAAAATGTCAATTCCTCTCGGTGTGATCGCAGTAATCTATGAAGCTCGTCCAAATGTAACTTCTGATGCTGCTGCACTTTGTTTTAAAGCAGGAAACGGAATTATTTTACGTGGTGGTTCAAATGCTTATAATTCAAATCTAAAAATTGTCGAGATTATACATAAAGCATTAAAAGCTGAAGATGTACCTGAAAATATAATCAGTTTCATTCCTGATACTGACAGAAAAGTAATGGAGGAATTACTGACTTATGATGAATTAATTGATCTTGTTATTCCTCGTGGCGGTGAAGGACTCATACGGTTTGTCTCCAAAAATAGCAGTATTCCTGTCATCAAGCATTATAAAGGTGTCTGTCATATGTATATAGATGACAGTGCTGACCTTGATATGGCAATTGACCTATTTATTGATGGAAAAACCAGTCGGCCGAGTGTGTGCAATTCTTTAGAAACATTGTTGGTGAATGAAAAGGTTGCTGAGAAATTTTTTCAGAAGGTTACCAATAATAAAATATTACAAAAAGTCGAAATTGCCGGTTGTGAAAAAACTGTGGAATACATTCCCGGAATCAAAATCGCTACAGAAGCAGATTATAATGCAGAATATCTGGATCTCAAGATTGCAGTAAAAGTGGTAGATAATATTAAAAATGCGGTAAAACATATACAGCGTTATAGTTCCGATCATACAGAAGTGATAGTGACAAATAGTTATGATAATTCTCAATATTTTATGAATACTGTAAATTCAGCAGTAATTATGGTAAACGCTTCTTCACGCTTCTCTGATGGTGGAGAATTAGGACTTGGTGCCGAAATTGGGATATCAACAACAAAATTACATTCCTATGGACCAATGGGAATTAAATCTTTAACTACTGAGAAATTTGTGGTTCTTGGTAATGGTCAGGTAAGACATAGAATTGGTTAAATTGGTTGAACCAATTCAACTATTTCAACTATTTTAAAAAAATCTCTCTCTCAAAAAAAGACTACCTGCATTATGTGGGTAGTTTTTTTGTTTATTCAATTTCATCAAATTGAATATTTGTCATTTTTTCTGTTACTTTGAACGGATAGGAAGGATAGCTGAAAATTGAAACCAAAGGTTCACTGGAACCTATAGAATACCCATAAATTCCTTTATAATCCAAAATATTTTCACCAATATTTTCTAATTGATTTAAATAATCAAAAATAGATTTTGATTCAATTATATATACTTTGCTCGTTTTATCAACAACAGGACTATGTCGTCTCGTCATATCATAATCAAACTCAAGAATACGTCTTCCACTTCTTGTAATTCCA
Source organism: Fidelibacterota bacterium (assembly GCA_029939785.1). Taxonomy (GTDB): domain Bacteria; phylum Fidelibacterota; class UBA2242; order UBA2242; family JAFGTP01; genus JAOZSG01. The sequence goes on from JAOZSG010000037.1 coordinate 9,023, forward strand.
ATAACTCTGAAACTCATGCTTTTTCCAACTGCCGGAATATTTAGAACATTTCTATCTGTTGCAAGAAAAGGCAAGTTATCATCTTTTCTCAAACTATTAATTCTCGAGATTATATTTTCTGCATCCATAGCAAATTCACTAATTTCATCGTTATGACTTTCTTCAATTTTCCCTATAACTTTTTCTTCTAATTGTTCCTGAACAGCACGTGCATTTGTCGCAAAAGAATGACGATTTTCAGTATATCCTTTACATGAAAAAGTATAATATGTTAAAACACCTATATCATTGAGCACTTTTCTTAATTTACTTGTATGACCTCGTCTTGATGCAGCAGTAGTAAACACCAGTTGATTAGTAACAATCCATCCTGCACTTTGTAATTTTGCTATAGATTCTTTTACTATTGGAGTTACTTCAATTGGTGATTCAAAATGCGTCTGGATTAAAAATTGTTCTATTCCTATTTTAACAGCCTTTTTTTTAAAGTCACTAAGTAATTTAATTAGAGGTTTATCAATTCTTTGTGGAAGATATACCGGAATCCTGGTTCCTAAACGTATCCTTTTTATTTCTGCATATTTCTCATTATCTTTCCTGTGTAGATTGGCTTCTATTTTTCTAATTGCCATTTTATATACTGCATCCAATATGTTTCTTAAACTTTGATTGGTACTCATAAAAGCATCACCACCGGTTATGAGAATATCTCTTAACTGCGAATCATTTTCAAAGTACTTCATCAGTTTTTGTAATTTCAATGACCAATTTTCTTCCGGAAGCAAAGTCTCGAATCCAAAATGAAATCGACCTGTTTGGAAATCATACATTCTTTGGCAGGAAGAACATAAACCTGCACATGCTCTTCCAACAGTGTCGGGAATTAAAATAGCAACTTCAGGATAACGACGATGAACATTATTCCTGGTAGGTAATATCCAACCGGCAGCATTAGGAAATCCGGCTTCTACCACATCTTCTTTTTCCCATGCGACAATATCGCCAAATTCATTGACTAATTCATTGCTATATAAAATATAATCCCGAATAGCCAGATCAGTATCTGTTGCAAAATTAGGTGCATCAATTAACAATAATGATAAATAATGTAGATTTACAAAGAAAGGCATTCCCTTTTCCCGAGCCCGATTTAAAACTTCCATTGTTTCGTCGGATAAAGAATAATCCAGAAACTCATTCAATAATTCAGGTGATCTTACAGCAAATTTTAAATGAAATTTATAATCACTCCACCATTTTAATGCTTTTTTAAATTTTTCATTATAAGATTTTGATTGTTGGAAAGAGTATTTTTTACTTATGAATTCACCGGAATCGATTTTTTTAATAATAATGTTAAGAATTCTATTACGATTTCTAAGATGATTCTCAATAATATTAATATTTAAACCGGAAGGATATTTATCCATCCATTTTAAAACTTTTTCTTTACTTATTAATGGTTTTGTATTTATTCCGTTAAATTGTCTAAATAACTCTAACATATCATGAAAAAATGCGGTAGTTGTCCCACCTCTTTTAAATTTATATGCAATCCATAAATATTTTATCGGATTATTTATAATTATTTCACCCTTTAAATTTAAATCTTTAAATTCTTGTCCGGAATAATCAATATAATCCAAAATTCGGATGGCACTAATTTCTTTCCATTTTAAAGATTTAAAATCATTATGACTGATATGTTTTTTTTTATAGATTTTTATCACATTTTTTGAATTCTTTAATTTTGATAAGATAAAATCCTTTAATAATACTTTTGCTTCTTCATAATCCGAGGATTTTTTAAAAATTTCCTCTAAATCGTGATTTTCTAAAAATAATTGATTCATCAATTTTAATGATTTGGAACTTATTGCTATTTTATCTCGAGGTTCTATTGAATATAACATGTATAATCCTTGAAAAGTTAATTATGGATATTTATTTATATAATAATACAATTTTTCTTTGATTTTTCCAAATTGCTTCTTAATCTTGAAATTATTTAAAATTTAAGTAGAGTCATAAGTTAGATAAGAAAATAAAAAAAATTTAGACAGGATTAATTGGATAAACTGGATAAAACTAATTTAGAACAATCCTGTTAATTTTGTCCAGAAAAAAGGGGAGATACATGAATACCAGAGTAAAAGTTAGTACTAATGACTTACAAAATTTTATAGAGATGGTTTTAATAAAAAATGGACTTAGTAAAGAAGACGCCGAAATTACAGCTGATGTATTAGTAACTTCTGATAAAAGAGGGATCGAATCACATGGTGTTGCCAGACTAAAAAGATATATTGATGGACTTGCTTCAGGCGTAATTCATACTGAATCTACACCAGAAATTATCAAAGAAACTCCTGTGTCAATTGTAGCTGATGGAAAAGGTGGAATGGGTCAGTCGATTACTTATAAAATAATGAAAAAATGTATTAAAAAAGCAAAAACAAATTTCATGTGTTTTGCGTCAATACGAAATTCAAACCATTATGGTATAGCCGGATATTATACAAAAATGGCCTTAAAAGAAAATTTAATTGGAATATCAATGACAAACTCTGCTCCTTTAGTAGTACCAACTTTTGGTAAAAGTGCAGCATTAGGTACTAATCCAATCTCTGTAGGAGTTCCTTCAAAAACAAATAAACCTTTTTTACTGGACATGGCAACATCAACTGTTCCAAGAGGTAAACTCGAGGTTTATTCCAGAAAAGATGAAAAAATACCGGAATTTTGGGCAACTGATGAAAATGGAATACCTGCAACAGATCCAACAATGGTCCTAAAGAATATGCTGGATAGAATTGGCGGTGGTCTTTTACCTCTTGGTGGAAGTGGTGAATTAAATGGTGGACACAAAGGCTTTGGTCTGAGTGTAGTAGTAGATATTTTTTCTGGAATTTTATCTTCAGGTACGGTTGGAACCGATATATATAAGAAAAAAGGTGAACCGGCTGAAGTGTGTCATTTTATTGGAGCAATAAATCCTGATGCTTTTTGTGGTTTGGATGAAATAAGTGAAAATATGGACAAGTATATTAACATGTTAAAAAATACTGAAACATATGACAATAAAAATAAAATCTATATTGCCGGTGAAAAAGAATTTCTTTTTGAAGAAAAATATGCCAACCAATTAGACATTCAAAAACAGGTTTTTGATACAATTAATGAAATTGGTTCAAAATCAAATCTTAAATTGAACAAAATTGATTAAAAAATTATTACATATAATACTTTTATTGTTTTTTATCTTTACCGGTTGTGAAAAAAAAATTGAATATAATAATTTTTCAAAATTGTTAAATACTGTTTCAATGTTAGAAAATGACATAGACAAACAAAAATATATTAATAATTTTTTAAAGCAATTATCTCCTGAAAAATATCCAATAATTGAGAATGACTCTACTGTTATTCTAATACATCAGGGTTCTGACTCAATTATTAGTTTACTTGGAGATATGAATTATTGGACAGAACCTGATACTTTTTTTTATATTGCAGGTACTGATTTATCTTATCTAAAATTAAAAATAGAACCTGATGCTATTTTGGAATATTGGATAATAAAAGACGGAAAACATCCACAAATTGACTCTTTAAACTCATCTACTGTAAATAATGACTTTGGTATCACTTCTCAAATTAAGATGCCTTTAGCAACCTCTTGTAAAATTTTGGATAATATTAAAAAATATGATATTTCCCAAAATGAAATTTTAACACAATATAATTTTTCATCCAGGATTATTAAGAATATTGATGGGATTTCAGTTTTACTTCCTAAGAACTATAATGAATATTATAGTTATCCATTAATAATATTTTTAGATGGGAGTCAATACATTAAATATTCTCATGCTGATAAAATTATTTATAGAATGATTGAACTTGAAATGATAGAAGAAGTTATTGCTGTATTTCTTGATTTAAACATTGAAAATCAAAATAATTTTTCAAACACTCTGATTAATGATAATTATATTAATTTTTTTACTAAAGAATTTTTCCCTTTTATAGAAGATCGATTTAGTGTTTTAAAAAATCCTGAATCTAAGTTAATTATCAGTAAATCACTTAGTAGTTCAATTGCAGCCGTGCTTGCATATGAAAAACCAAACCTTATTGGCAATGTTTATAGTCAATCCGGGTATTATTCCATGGATGATAATTATTTAATTAAACTTTATTCTGAAAATATTACAAAAAAAATAAACTTCCTCATTGAAATTGGAACCTACGAACAAAATGTTTCCCACTCAATAATTCCTCCTTCTAAGACAAATTTTCTGCTAACAAACCGAATAATGCATACTATACTTGAGAGTAAAGGTTATAAAAATGAATTTCATGAATTCAATTCAGGACACACCTGGAGTAATTGGAGCAATCATCTATCTGAAGGTCTTCTTCATTTTTTTGCTTTAAATAAAAACAAATAACTCTATGTCGCTAATTTATTATAAACATTTATTGCATTTTTTACTTTAAGAATATCTTTTTGAGATCCTATTATGTTTGAAGTAACTTTTTCGGAACATTTTACATTAAAAACTCAATCCCTAAAATCTATGCCCAACTGAAAAATAAAACATGTTGCGACCTTCAATATCAGTTCCAAAATCAGCAGATATAGGTCCGATAGGAGTTGGAACAAAAAAACCGGCTTTTATACCAAGTTTCAAATCCATCCAATTGAAATCTGATGGAATATTCCACGCATTTCCAAAATATGTATTTATATGAAAGAACAAATCCGAAGTGATTGGTGCACGCATCCCTGATCCTAATATTAATATTAAATTTCCTGATTTTTCTTTATAATGTAAGCCGGGAAAGGAATTTTGTCCTCCAAAATAAAATTGTTCAAATTTTGATTTTGCAGAAGTCAAATATCCAAACTGAAAGTTTAAAGAAAAAGTATAATCTCCAAAACTTTTATAATTTGAAGTAATTGCAGAAAATTTTGAAAAAGGTTCAAGTTCATTTGCATCAAGGGATTGTTCATAGAATATATCATTTTTATGACCTTTTGTAGGAAGATCAAAATCATCGGTATTATCAATAATAATTCGCCCTATCATACGGGCAACATTGTATTTTTCAGCATTTATATTTGGAATTACTTTTGTATTTTCCAAAACATCAACAGTTTCAAACTTTACACCTATTGTAGTTAATCCAACTCTTTTTATCTGAACTCCAAAATTGGCGTTGAATCCATATCGCCGAACCATATTTGATGAAATCTTTTCAGTTTTTTCATAAAGTGGGAATTTTTCGTTATCTAAATATAATGATAAACTATTAGTTAATATTGTCTCAAATATTTTTGGTGCAACAATATCAAGGTTTATTTTTTTATGATAATCACTTAATAAAGACGAAAAATTATTTATTATTCCACTTCCAAAAAGATTCATGTATTTAGCTGAAACCATTGCAGATACATTTTTTTCACTTTGATAATTCAAACCAATTGAAATAACTCCATTTGGTTTTTGTACAATATCAAAGATTATATCAAGACTATCATCAGAA
>JAOZSG010000318.1 GCA_029939785.1 Fidelibacterota bacterium
CTTACACCAGTTTTTAAAAAAAATAAAGAGTTTAAAAATTTGGTCTATAAAGACGTAGAATCTGCAAGAAAATATTTAACAATTGCCGGATTCACTTTAGACGCAAATTCCGGTAAAACGCCCTATCTTTCAATTTTTACTATTTCAGTTTTATTTATATCATTGTTTACAATATTTTTAATTTTCAGGAAAAATAAAGTCAAACTAAACGGCACAATTTTAATATTAACAATTTCCGGAGTTCTGGCAATTACTTTCTATTATATTTCATCATTTTTCCCTGCTCCGAGAGAGGGTCTGTTTGTTGGTGCCGCCTCTGTTCCAAAAGTTTGGTCAATGTTTTTATTAACAGTTAGTTTAATCGGGCTTGTATTATATTATAGGAATCCGAAAAATGAAGTTACAAAAAAAGGTGATAATGTAATATCAGTTATAATTCTGGCCTTTTTAATACTTGTTTATATTAGTTGGATCCCATTGATAGGATTCTTCATTTCCACCGGATTTTTTTTAATATCTTCTATGTTGGCAATGAGGTATAAACATTATTGGAGCTTAGTCTTAACGACTGTCACAGTATTATTATTTATGTACATTGTATTTATCAAAATTTTAATGGTTCCGTTACCGATGGGATACATTTTTCAATAAGGAGTTCAAAACTTAATGGAATTACTTAGTAATTTGTTAGATGGTTTCAGTGTTTTAGGAGGAACAGATTCTATTGTTTGGTGGCAGCCTATGTTTGTTATATTAATAGGAATAATTGTAGGAATATTTGTTGGCGTAATGCCCGGGCTATCTGCATCTACAGGTTTAGCATTGATTGTCCCCTTTACTTTTGGAATGGAACCTCTGATTGCGATAATATTGCTGGCTGCTGTATATACTTCTGCATCTTATGGAGGAACAATATCAGCAATTGCTATAAACACTCCGGGAACTCCTGCTGCTGTTGCTGTTGCATTTGACGGATATGCATTGACTCAGAAAGGTCATCCGGGAAAAGCACTCGGAGCCAGTCTGTTTTCTAATGTAATTGGAGGGCTGACAGGTTCACTTGTTTTAATTTTCTTTTCCATACCTTTGGCAAAAATTGCTCTCAAATTTGGACCTGCTGCATTTTTCTCTCTTGCAATTTTTGGTTTGACAATTGTGTCTTCAATGGAATCAAAAAATAGGATCAAAGCATTTGTAAGTACTGCAATTGGCTTACTATTAATGACAGTCGGTCTTGATATAATAAATGGAACTCCAAGATTTACTTTTGGGCGACCTGAACTTTTTGATGGATTTACTTTTATTCCAGCATTGATCGGTCTGTTTGCAATCGGAGAAATATTTTTAAATATTGAAAACATGCAAATAGTTAAAAAACTTCAACAGAAATTTTCAAGTAAAATGCCAAAATTTAGTGAAATCTGGTCAATTAAAACATTAATCTCCAAATCAGCAATAATTGGTGCTATAATCGGAGCTATACCGGGAGCAGGTGCAACAATCGCGGCTTTTATTGCTTATGGCGAAGCGAAAAGAACAAGCAAAAAACCAGAAGATTTTGGAAAAGGTTCACTAGAGGGAATTACTGCTCCTTCTGCAGCTGCTGGTGCATCTGCCGGTGGAGCATTGATTCCACTTCTGACACTTGGAATTCCTGGTAGCGCTGCAACTGCTGTTATGATTGGAGCATTAGCATTACACAATATTACTCCGGGACCGGAACTATTTAAACCTGAAAACTCAACCTTGGTCTACGGACTGTTTGCAAGTTTATTTGTTGGTAATGCCTTGATGTTATTTATAGGTTTTGCCGGAACTCGTTTGTGGGTAAAAATAATTGCTGCTCCCAAAGCTGTATTATTCTCAATAATTATGTCAATTGCCTTAGTTGGTAGTTATGCTGTAAAAAATTCCATGTTTGATGTTTTTGTATGTCTGGGATTTGGCGTTTTTGGTTGGACTCTTAGGAGAAACGGATTTCCAACAGCACCAATGGTATTGGCAATGATTTTGGGTAAAATGGCTGAAACAAACTTTCGCCAAGCACTATTAGCAGAAAGTTCCTGGACAGTTTTTTTTACAGATCCAATAAGTTTAATATTAATAATAATGGCTGTGCTCTCAATAGTTTATCCTTTATATAGTGAGAGAAAACAGAAGAAAAAAAAGGGTGAGTAATAAATTAACCAAATCTATTTTTATTCATGAAATTTATATGGAATTGATGGATTTGCTAAAACAAATAAATGTATATACTTCCAATATTGCCAAAACTATTATTTCTTTTGACCTGGAAGACAATGATGATGAAAGGAAAAACAATTAATGAAATTTTTTAATAGTAAAGCAAAAGAACTTGAAGCAAATATAGATTCTTATCTTGATCGAGTTGCAACATCGGGACTTATTTATTTTGAAGGGATAAAGGCATATGTAGAAGATAATCCGGAAAGATTCGAAACTAAATATCATGATATCACCGTTCTGGAAACAGATGCAGATAATATGAGAAGAGACATCAAACACAAACTATATACATATATGTTAATTCCGGAATCTCGGGGAGATGTATTGGATCTGCTGGAATCTCTTGATGATGTTGTAGATGTCGCAGAAAAAGTGTTAGAACAATTTTCAATCGAATCACCTACTATACCTGAGTTTGTAAGAAAAGATTACCTTGCGTTGGCAGAAATTTCAACTAAAGCAGTTGAAGAATTAGTCAAAGCTGTCCAAACATTTTTCAAAGAAATAGACTTAGTTTCTAATTACATTAACAAAGTTTATTTTTATGAACATGAAGCTGATGATATTGAAAAACAGTTGAAACGTAAAGTTTTCAAAAGTACAGAAATAAAACAATTTAGTAAAAAAGTACATCTTCGTTATTTTGCAGAAAGAATAGCAAAAATTTCAGATGTTGCCGAAACTGTAGCAGAAAAGTTATCTGTCTATACAATTAAACGAAAAATTTAATCTTTAAAGGATAGAAATAATCTTATGTTGTTAAGTATCTTTTTTTTATCAAGCGGTCTTTTTTTAGGGTGGTCATTAGGAGCAAATGATGCAGCCAATATCTTTGGTACTGCTGTAGGTACCAGGATGGTAAAATTTAAAACAGCAGCTTTATTATGCAGTGTTTTTGTTATTTTGGGTGCAATCGTAAGTGGTGCCGGAGCATCACACACATTAGGCAAACTGGGTGCAGTTAATGAAATAGCCGGTGCATTTGTTGTAGCCTTATCTGCTGCAATTACAGTTATGTGGATGACAAAAGCAGGATTACCAGTTTCCACTTCACAGGCAATTGTTGGATCCATTTTGGGCTGGAACTTTTTTTCTCATACTGCGACAAGCATGAGTTCTCTTACTAAAATAGTTGGTACATGGATATTCTCACCTATTTTATCCGCCATATTTGCATTTTTACTGTTTCATTTAGTTAAAAAACTTTTAAAACATTTAAACTTACATTTATTACGTTTAGATTCATATACCCGAATTGGGTTACTTGTTGTTGGAGCGTTTGGATCCTATAGTTTGGGTGCGAACAATATTGGTAATGTGATGGGTGTTTTTATCAACTCTTCTCCGTTTAAAACTTTCAGTTTTGCAGGATTATTTGATTTATCATCTATTCAACAATTATTTCTATTGGGCGGTATCGCTATAGCAGTTGGAGTATTTACATATTCCAAAAAAGTCATGCAGACAGTTGGATCCGGAATATTTAAACTCTCACCTGTTACAGCATTAGTTGTAGTGCTTGCAAGTTCCATAACATTATTTTTGTTTGCATCACAGGGATTGCATAATTTATTAACCTCACTTCATTTGCCTGCCTTTCCATTAGTTCCGGTTTCTTCTTCTCAAGCTGTTGTAGGATCTGTAATGGGAATCAGTTTAGCAAAAGGTGGAA
>JAOZSG010000038.1 GCA_029939785.1 Fidelibacterota bacterium
AACAAGGATTGAGATTTGCGATTCGTGAAGGTGGAAGAACTGTTGGTGCTGGCGTTGTAACTGAAATTATTGAATAAATTAATAAAAGGTATCATAGATGCGTGAAATTATTACCTTAGAGTGTACCGAATGTAAGCGCAGAAATTACACTACTGATAAGAATAAAAAGAATCAACCTAAAAGAGTAGAATATAAAAAGTATTGTCGCTGGTGCAAAAAACGTACAGAGCACAAAGAAACTAGATAATGTTTTGTGAAGGTGAGTAGCTCAATTGGTAGAGCATCGGTCTCCAAAACCGAGGGCTACGGGTTCAATTCCTGTCTCACCTGCACATTATAGAATTAAGATGAAATTTTAAGGAAGAGCTGAATGTTTAAGAAAATACAGGATTTTTTTGAAAGCGTAGTTTTCGAAATGAAAAAAGTATCATGGCCAAGTTGGTTAGAACTAAAAGGTTCAACAATAGTTGTTTTGACTCTGTCTTTTATTTTAGCTTTATTTCTCTTTTTTGTTGACACTTTACTTTCAAAAATAATACACTTGATATTGTAAGAATAAGATTATGAATATAAAATGGTATATATTAAAAATATTTTCCGGTAAGGAAAGAAAAATAAAAGACGCAATTCTTATGGAAGCAGATCTTAATGGTCTGAAAGAATTGATTGTTGATGTTCTTGTACCTTCAGAAAACATTACTGAAATGCGTGAAGGAAAAAAGAGAGTTCGCAATAAGTTATTTTTTCCTGGATATATTTTGATAAAAATGGAAGTAACAAAAGAAACTCGTTACCTAGTGGAAAATATTCCAGGAGTTATGAATTTTGCAGGTCCTAAAGGGGAACCTTTACCGTTAAGCCCGGAAGAAGTTAAAAGAGTTCTTGGTGAAGTGGAAAAGAAAGATGGTCGAGAAATAATGGCTATTCCTTATAAACTTGGAGATCCTGTTAAAGTTGTTGATGGTCCTTTTTTAGATTTTCATGGCACAGTACAAGATGTGAATGAAGATAAAAAGAAACTGAAAGTTAATGTAAGTATTTTTGGACGACCGACTCCTGTTGAGTTAGATTTTCTACAGGTTGAATTGGAGAAATAGGTAAGTAAATGGCAAAAAAAATAATAACACAGATAAAGTTACAAATTGAAGGTGGTAAAGCAAATCCATCACCTCCTGTAGGTCCTGCTTTAGGTCAGCATGGGTTGAATATTATGGAGTTTTGCAAAGCTTTTAATGCAAAAACAAAAGATAAGATAGGTCTGATAATTCCTGTCGTAATAACAGTATATGCAGATCGTTCGTTCACTTTCATAACAAAAACGCCACCGGCTGCAGTTCTTTTAAAAAAAGCAATAAATCTTGAAAAAGGATCTGGTGTACCAAATAAAGATAAAGTTGGAACTGTGAATCTTGATCAAGTTCGTGAAATTGCTGAACTCAAAATGGTTGACTTAAATGCTCATACAGTTGAACAAGCAATGGAAATGATAAAAGGTACTGCCCGAAGTATGGGATTACTGGTAAAAGAATAAAGGACATTGATATATGAAAATATCAAAAAGGCTGAAAAATAATAATCAAAAAGTGGATAAAACTAAACTATATCCACTATCAGAAGCCATCACACTGCTTAAAAGTATGGAAGATGCTAAGTTTGATGAAACTGTTGAACTCCATATTGGTTTAAATGTTGATCCAAGACATGCAGATCAAAATATCCGTGGTACAATTTCGTATCCACATGGTACTGGTCGAAAAGTAAAAGTTTTGGTTTTAACAAAAAGCAAAATAGCTGAAGCAGAAAGTGCTGGAGCTGATTATTTTGGACTTGAAGAGTATGTAGAAAAAATTCAAGGTGGTTGGTCAGATGTAGATGTTATAATTACTACTCCTGATGCAATGAGTGTAGTAGGTAAACTTGGTCGAATATTAGGACCTAAAGGTTTAATGCCTAGCCCTAAAAGCGGTACTGTTACTAATGAAGTAGAAAAAGCCGTGAAAGAAGTAAAGGCAGGTAGAATAGAATTCAGAGTTGACAAAAATGGAATAATTCATATTCCTGTAGGCAAAAAATCTTTTGAAGATAATAACTTACAAGACAATATTACCACAGTATTTACGGTTTTAAAAGCCAAGAAACCAAGTGCTGTGAAAGGTACTTATATGAAAAGAATTACTCTGAGTTCTACAATGGGCCCTGGTATTAAAGTGGATAAAACCTCACTAGCTGAATCTTAATACGAGTAAGGAGAAAAAATGCCAAATCCACAAAAAGAACAAGTTATACAAGAAATAAGCAGTAAGTTTGCATCAAGCGATGCAGTATATTTTACTGATTATAAAGGCTTAAATGTAGAATTAATGAATGATCTTCGTAGTGAGTTTTTTAAAGCAGGAATTGAATTTAAAGTTTATAAAAAAACTTTAACAAAAATTGCTGCAAAAAATGCCGGCTATGATAAAATTGATGATTTGATTGATGGTCAGATGGCTATTGCATTTGCCGGAGATGATGCTGTATATCCAGCGAAATTAATGAGAGATTTCATTAAAGAAAAAAAGATAAAAACTTTTGCAGTTACAGGTTGTATTTTAGAAGGACAATATTTTGGAGCTGATAAAGTCAGTTCTATCGCCGACTTACCAACACGTGACGAATTATTAGCTAAATTAGCAAGAACATTAAGCACACCAATGGTTAACGTAGTGAATGTTTTACAAGCAAGCATGAGAAACATGGTGGGTGTACTTAGCGCTCTAAAAGACAAAAAAGAACAATAAAGAAAATTATATTTCAACAAATGGAGGAATATTTAAAATGGCTGAAATTACAAGAACTGACGTACTTGATTATTTAGAAAAAGCAAATATGTTGGAAATATCTGACTTAGTTAAAGAAATTGAAGAAAAATTCAACGTAGAAGCTGCTGCTCCTGTTGCTATGGCTGCTGCACCGGTTGCTGCTGCCGAAGTTGAAGAACAAACAGAATTTGATGTTGTACTCAAAGATTGTGGTCCAAAAAAGATTGGTGTTATCAAAGTTGTTAGAGCTGTCACAAGTCTTGGACTTAAAGAAGCAAAAGAACTGGTAGATAACGCACCAAATACAGTAAAAGAATCTCTTTCTAAAGATGAAGCAGAAGAATTAAAAAAACAACTTGAAGATGCCGGAGCTACAGTAGAACTTAAGTAGTTTCAATTCAAAATACTTCTGGCATAAGTTAGAAGAATAGTAGTTTTTTTTTGATAAATATAAAGCCCTTTTAGAAATAAAAGGGCATAAATTATGAGGAGATTTATCTTTGGGTAATACTCCAGATATACATACAAAACGTACAACGTTTGCTAAAATCGGAGTTGTTCAGGAAATGCCCGATCTTTTAGCTATTCAGACCCATGCTTTTGAAAGATTCTTACAAAGAAATGTACCTCGTCAAGCAAGAAAAAATCTTGGACTTGAAGAAGCGTTTAATAATATATTTCCAATAGAAGATTCTCATGGAAACTATCAACTGGAATATAAATATTATACTCTGGGCGAAGAGAGATATACTATTAAAGAATGTATCGAACGTGGAGTTAGTTATACTGTCCCTTTAAAAGTACGTCTTATTCTTCATGTAAGTGAAGAAGGAGGTACAAAAGGAGAATACACAGCGGGAATAGAACAAGATATCTTTTTTGGTAACGTACCTTTAATGACAGAAAAAGGAACTTTTGTTATTAATGGGGCTGAAAGAATAATCGTATCCCAATTACAAAGATCTCCAGGTGTATTTTTTGATCAGGGTGTTCACACAAACGGTCAAAAAATTTACACATGTAGAGTAATACCTTTCAGAGGTTCATGGGTTGATTTTGTAATCGATACAAAAGATGTTCTTAATGCTATTATTGATAGAAGACGAAAATTTCCTGCTACAGTATTATTAAGAGCTTTTGGTTTCCCAACAAATGAAGATATTTTAAAACTCTTCAAAGCAGGCGAACGTGTTGAATTGTCTGCTCCAAGTAAAAAATATATGGGAAAAACTTTGGCCGAAAGTTTAACTAATCCTGAAACAGGAGAAGTTGTTCTTGATGTAAAAGAATCAATTCTGGTAAATCAAAAAATTCTTGATCTCTGTGAAAAAAATAATATTGATGCATTACTTCTTTTTACTACTGACTCAGAAATTGAAAAAAGTATTTTTATAAATACTTTTAGAAAAGATAATGCAAGTTTTGATGAAGAATCTGCATTATATTTTTTATATAATAATTTAAGAACCGGTGAGCCACCAAACTTAGAAACTGCAAGAAGATTTGTAGATACGTTATTTTTTAGTCCAAAAAAATATGATCTCGGTCAAGTTGGTCGATATAGAATTAATAAAAAATTTAATCTTGATGTTCCTATCGAAAATACAGTATTGACAAAACAGGATTTTATTGAAATTATTGATCATATAATCGATATGAAAAAAGGTAAAATGGGCCCTGATGATATCGATCATCTTGGAAATAGAAGAGTTCGTACTGTTGGTGAACAAATGGCTAACCAGTTTAATCTTGCTTTGACTAGAATGTCACGTACAATCCGAGAACGTATGAACTTACGTGAATCTGAAAATCTCACACCTCAAAACCTGGTTAACTCAAGAATTATTACTTCAGTTATTAATACATTTTTTGGTACAAATCAATTATCTCAGTTTCATGATCAAACTAATCCTTTGGCTGAAATTACTCATAAAAGAAGAGTTTCTGCATTAGGACCTGGTGGATTAACAAGAGAACGTGCAGGATTTGAAGTTCGTGATGTACATTATACTCATTACGGAAGATTATGCCCGATTGAAACTCCTGAAGGTCCAAATATTGGTTTAATTTCGTCTGTGGCTACTCATGCTTTTATAAATGATCTGGGATTTTTAGAAACACCTTATCGTAAAGTAAATAAAAAAGATGGTATTCCTTATGTATCTGATGAGGTTGAATATTTATCAGCTGATGATGAAGATAGAGAGTTAATTGCTCAGGCAAATGCACCAATAGATAAAAATGGATATTTTAAAGAAGATTATGTAAGAGCAAGAATCAAAGGTGAATTTCCAATAGTGTCTCCAGATGAGGTAAACTATATGGATGTATCGCCAATTCAGTTAGTATCTGTTTCAGCTGCATTAATTCCTTTTCTTGAACATGATGATGCTAATAGAGCTCTTATGGGTTCAAATATGCAACGTCAGTCAGTACCATTATTACGTCCTGAAAAACCTATTGTTGCTACCGGTATGGAAAGAAATGTAGCAAAAGATTCTCATTCTACAATGTGTGCCCTTAGGGATGGTGTGGTTGAAGAAGTTACTTCTGATAAAATCATAATCAAGTCTGTAGATGAACAAGAAGTACAACTTGATGAAAATAAAGGTAGCAGAAAATATGATTTGACAAAATATAGAAGATCAAATCAAGATACCTGCGTAAACCAAAAACCAATTGTTAATGAAGGTGATTTTATTAAAAAAGGTCAGGTAATAGCTGATGGTCCTTCAACACAAGATGGTGAATTAGCTCTTGGAAGAAATGTATTGGTAGCTTTTATGCCCTGGGAAGGATATAATTTTGAAGATGCAATTATTCTAAGTGAAAAATTGGTAAAAGAAGATGTTTTTACCTCAGTACATATAAAAGAATTTGAATTGGAAGTTCGTGATACTAAAAGAGGTGTCGAAGAATTGACAAGAGAAATTCCAAATGTTGGAGAAGAATCAACAAGTAATCTCGATGAAAGAGGGATTATTCGTATTGGAGCACAGGTAAGAACTGATGATATTTTAATAGGTAAAGTTACCCCAAAAGGTGAAACAGAACCTACTCCTGAAGAAAAGTTGTTAAGAGCAATCTTCGGAGAAAAAGCAAGTGATGTGAAAGATGCATCCAAAAGAGCTGAATCAGGAGTAAAAGGTATTGCAATAGATACAAAACTTTTTCAGCGTAAGGGTAAAGAGACCAGAAAAGAAGAAAAAATCAAAATTGATAAAATCAGAAATAAAAGTATCGAAAAACACAGAGCTTTACGCGAACGTAGAAACGGTATTTTGATGAATTTGTTAAATGGACAACTAACTAATACAATTAAAGATCTTGCTCGAACAAAAACAGTTTGCAGTAAAAACACAAAACTTACTGAAGATGTTTTATATTCACTAAATTTTGACAATATGAGTATTGAAAAAGGTTGGACTCAAAACAAAGAAGTCAATGAAAATATTCTGAATGTAATAGAAAACTACTTTGACCTTTCTACAAAGATTGATACAGAAACTGAAAGGAATGTTTATAAAATCAAAGTTGGTGATGATTTACAACCTGGAGTTTTACAATTAACAAAAGTATATATTGCAGATAAACGAAAAGTATCTGTTGGTGATAAAATGGCAGGACGTCATGGTAACAAAGGTGTGGTTTCTATTATTGTACCTGAAGAAAATATGCCTTTTTTGGCAGATGGAACTCCGGTAGATATCATTTTGAATCCTTTGGGTGTACCTTCGCGTATGAATCTTGGTCAGTTATATGAAACAATGTTAGGTTGGGCAGGTCATGAACTTGGTCTTAATTATGAAACACCTGTTTTTAATGGTGCTACTCATGATGAAGTAAAAAATGAGCTTAATAAAGCTGGATTACCTGAAACAGGTAAAATAGAATTATTCGATGGAAAAACTGGAGAGGCATTTGATGCACCTGTAACTGTTGGATATATTTATATGATGAAACTATACCATTTAATCGAAGATAAAATGCATGCACGTTCAACGGGTCCTTATTCTCTTGTTACTCAACAGCCATTGGGTGGAAAAGCTCAATTTGGTGGACAGAGATTGGGAGAAATGGAAGTATGGGCATTGGAAGCTTATGGTGCAGCATATACGTTACAAGAAATGCTTACAATTAAATCAGATGATGTAGAAGGTCGTTCAAAAGCATATAATGCGATTGTAAAGGGCGAAAACATTACTGAGTTTGGTACTCCTGAATCTTTTCATGTATTATTAAAAGAATTACAGGGGTTATGTATTGAAATGGATATAAATTAGAAAAACTGGCCGGAGGTAAATAAATTAATGGATTATTTTTCAAAGCCAATGAATTTGAATAATAGCAATTTTTCAAAAATTACGGTTCATCTGTCTTCACCTGAAAAAATTCTTTTACGATCTCATGGTGAGGTTTTAAAACCTGAAACTATAAATTACAGGTCTTATAAACCTGAAAAAGATGGTCTTTTTTGCGAAAAGATTTTTGGACCTGTAAAAGATTATGAATGTCATTGTGGTAAATACAAAAGAATTCGCTACAAGGGAATAATCTGTGACCGATGTGGTGTTGAAGTTGCCAGAAAAAAGGTCAGAAGAGAAAGAATGGGACATATTACTTTAGCTGTCCCTGTTGCTCATATATGGTTTCTAAAATCTATTCCGAGTAAGATATATTATTTACTCGATATAAAGACAAGAGAACTTGAAGAAATTGTTTATTATGAAAAGTATGTCGTAGTTAATCAGGGAGGATCTGATCTTCCTTACAGATCAATTATTTCGGAAGAAGAATATTATGACAATATGCAGAAGTTCGGACCTAAAAGTGATTTTTTCGAGGAAGAAGAAGAAGATTTTTTTATAGCAAAAACCGGTGGTGAAGCTATAAAAACTCTTTTGCAGAATACTGATGTTGAGAGACTTGTAAAAGAATTAAAAAAAGAACTCAGAATAAAAAAATCAAAAACAAGACGAGATGAAATATTAAAAAGATTAAAAGTTGTAAGAGCTTTTTTACAGGAACCTGGTGCTCCGGATAATAAACCGGAATGGATGGTTACAACAGTATTACCTGTTATTCCTCCTGAATTACGTCCTCTTGTTCCACTGGAAGGTGGTAGATTTGCCGCAAGTGATTTAAACGATCTTTATAGACGTGTTATCATTCGTAATAATAGATTAAAACAATTAATGGAAATCAAAGCTCCGGACGTAATTCTTAGAAATGAAAAAAGAATGCTCCAGGAATCTGTTGATTCATTATTTGATAATAGTAAAAGAAGAACAGAAGTAAGAAGTGGCACCAGAAGACCTTTAAAAAGTTTAAGTGATATGCTTAAAGGTAAAGAAGGTCGTTTCAGACAAAATCTTCTAGGTAAACGTGTCGATTATTCCGGTCGTTCTGTAATTGTTGTAGGTCCGGATCTTAAAATGAATGAATGTGGTATTCCAAAAGAAATGGCAATTGAGCTATTTAAACCACATATTATTTTTCAACTAATCAGACGTGAAATAGCAAAAACACCAAAAGCTGCCAAATCAATGGTAGAACAAAAAAGTAAAGAAGTGTATAAAGTTCTTGAATATGTTGTAGAAGATCATCCGGTATTACTTAACCGTGCTCCTACTTTGCATAGGCTGGGTATTCAGGCTTTTCAGCCAAAATTAATTGATGGAAAAGCTATACAGTTACATCCTCTTGTTTGTTCGGCATTTAATGCTGATTTTGATGGTGATCAAATGGCTGTTCATGTACCATTGTCTGCTGAAGCACAAACAGAATGCCGAATACTTTGTCTTTCTTCGCATAATATTTTGCACCCTGCTCATGGTAAACCTGTATCAATTCCCTCTCAGGATATGGTACTTGGTGTTTATTACATAACCAGAAAGAAAAATGGCGTAAAAGGAGAAGGTAAAATATTCTCTTCAATCGATGAAGCAATTAATGCTTATGACGTTAGAGAAGTAGAACTTCACGCAAAAGTTAAAATAAGAGTAAAAGGAAAATTAATAGATACTACTGTCGGAAGAGCATTATTTAATAGCATTCTGCCAGAAGGAATAGAATATATTAATGAATTGATAAGTAAAAAACGTTTGGAAGGTATTGTAGGACATGTATTCCATACAGTTGGAAATTACAAAACCGTTGAATTTCTTGATGAGTTAAAACACATGGGTTTTGAATATGCAACAAAATCAGGAATTTCCATTGCAATTGCCGATGTTTTAATTCCTGATGAAAAAGAAGAAATTTTAAAAGAATCTTTTGCCAGAGTTGAAGATATTCTCGAAAAAAATAAAAGAGGTATTCTTACAGAAGGTGAAAGATATAATAAAATCATTGATACATGGACACATACTACAAACAGATTATCAGAAGCGATGTTCCAAAACTTTGAAAAACAGGAACAGGGATTCAATCCATTATATATGATGGCTGATTCCGGTGCTCGTGGTAGTGGAGATCAGATTAAACAGTTAGCCGCTATGCGTGGATTGATGGCAAAACCACAAAAATCTATGAGTGGTCAGGTTGGAGAAATTATTGAAACTCCAATTACATCAAACTTTAAAGAAGGTTTGACTGTATTAGAGTATTTTATTTCTACTCATGGAGCACGTAAAGGTTTGGCGGATACTGCATTAAAAACTGCTGATGCGGGATATCTAACCAGGAGACTAGTTGATGTTTCTCAGGACGTAGTAATTTTTGAAGAAGATTGTGGTACTATTAATGGTATTGAAATCGAAGCTTTGAAAAAAGAAGAAAAAGTTATTGAAAGTCTTGCAGATAGAATTCTTGGACGTATTGTTCAGGAAGATCTTTATGACCCTGAAAATGACGATTTAATCATTGAAGCTGGAGAAATGATTAATGAAAAAATTGCTCATAAAATTGATATTTGTGGTATTGAAACTGTAAGAATTCGTTCCGTACTGACTTGTGAATCAAATCAAGGTGTATGTGCAAAATGTTATGGTAGGAATTTAGCAACCGGAAAATTAATTAACCTTGGCGAAACTGTTGGAATTATGGCTGCACAGGCTATTGGTGAGCCTGGAACTCAGTTAACCTTACGTACCTTTCATATGGGTGGAACTGCTGCTCGTATTGTAGAAGAATCTGAAACAATTGCAAAAAGCAATGGAAGAGTTACTCTTTCCGAGGGTTTTAAAGATGTTGATGTTATAGGCAAGAAATATTCTTCGATATTATCCAGAAATACAACATTAAGTATTATAGACGATAATGACAGGGTTACATCAACTTATAATGTTCCTTATGGTGCTCACTTATTTGTTAAACAGAATGAAATGGTTGAACTTGGTGCTGTATTATTCACATGGGATATTTATAGTGATCATATTTTAGCATTGAATAGTGGAAAAATTAGATATGTTGACTTGTTTGAAGAAGAAACATATAGCATTGTGGCTGATGAATCAGGTCATAAATCGGCAACAATTATTGATGCAAAAGATAGAACACTTCAACCACGAATTGATATTGTCACTATGATAAATGGTGAGGAAGTAGTACATGAGGGTACAATATTACCCGTTAATGCTATACTCTCTGTTAAAGATGGTGATGATATTAGTGCTGGTAGTATTATTGCTAAAAAAGCAAAAGAAAGTGGTAAAAGTAGTGATATTACTGGTGGATTACCTAGGGTTGCTGAACTATTTGAAGCCAGAAAACCAGAAAATCCTTCTGTAATCGCAGAAATAGATGGAACAATTGAATTTGGTGACACTGTTAAAGGTATCAGAGAAATTTTTGTGATAGCTCCTGATAACACAAAAATCAAATATAAAATGCCTTATGGAAGATATGTCCTTGTTAATGAAGGTGATCAAATCAAAGCTGGAGACAGACTTTGTGAAGGTCCGGTATCACCAAGAGATATTTTAAAGGTACAGGATCCAAGAAAAGTACAGGAATATTTAGTTAATGAAATCCAGGAAGTATACAGATTGCAAGGTGTACGAATTAATGATAAACATATTGAAATTATTGTTAAGCAAATGATGCAGAAAGTAAAAATTCTTGATCCTGGCGACACTCATTTATTAGAAGGTGATCAGGTTTCAAAAAAAGAACTTGTGAAGGTTAATGAAAAAATTAAAGATTTCGTTGTAATTACTGATGTAGGTAGTTCAGATTGGGACGAATTAGATGTCATTTTAAGAGATGAATTTACAAAATATAATGCATTGCTAAAAGAAGATGAAAAAACACCGGCAAAAGCGAAACAGGCTAAACCGGCTCAATTTAGTGAAATGCTATTAGGTATTACAAGAGCTTCTCTTGGTACTGACTCTTTTATTTCTGCGGCTTCATTTCAGGAAACTACCAGAGTATTAACAGATGCTGCGACTGCCACTAAAACAGATTACCTTAAAGGATTGAAAGAAAATGTAATTATGGGTAAACTTGTTCCGGCAGGAACAGGATTAAGAAAATATAAAGGATTATTAGTAACAGAACCTGAACGTGAGACTTTGGAATGGGAAAATATCAAGAGAAAAGAAAAAGAAAAGAAGGACGAATTAGATTCAATTCATAAATAAAAAATTATTTATAATAAATATTGCATTAGAAAGAGAAGTATTGTATTTTTACGGGCTTTTAAGTATGGAGAAAATATGCCGACGATAAACCAATTAGTCCGAAAAGGGCGAAAGAAAATAGAAAAGAAAACCAAATCAAGAGCATTGGCAAGTTGCCCTCAGAAAAGAGGAGTATGTACGAGAGTATATACTACAACACCAAAGAAACCTAATTCAGCTTTACGAAAAGTTGCCAGAGTTAGATTGTCAAACGGAAAAGAAGTTAATGCTTATATACCTGGTGAAGGACATAATTTACAGGAACACTCTATCGTATTGGTAGAAGGTGGTCGTGTAAAAGATTTACCTGGAGTTCGTTATCACGTAGTACGTGGCACTTATGACACTGCTGGAGTTGAAGGAAGAAAACAAAGTAGATCAAGGTACGGTGCTAAACGCACGTAATATGGAGAAGAATTAATGTCAAGAAAGAAAAAAATACGTACAGGAAAATTAATTCCTGATGTAAAATACGGAGATCTTCAAGCAGCAAAGTTCATTAATTATATAATGAAATGCGGCAAAAGATCAATAGCCGAACAAATATTTTATGATGCTATCGATATTATGAATGAAAAGAAAAAGGCTGAAGGTCTAGAACTTTTCAAGAAAGCATTGAAAAATACCGCACCTTTGTTAGAAGTGAAATCCAAAAGAGTTGGTGGTGCTACATTTCAAGTACCAATGGATGTATCTGAAAAACGTAAATTTGCACTTGCATCACGTTGGATTCTTGCAGCCTCAAGAAAGCGTACAGGGTCATCAATGTCCAGAAGATTATCTTCGGAACTTCTTGATGCATCGAATAATGAAGGTACAGCAATAAAGAAAAAAGATGATACACATAGGATGGCAGAAGCTAACAAAGCATTTGCACATTATAAATAGGACATCTAATTAGTGAATATTAAAGCTTTAAATAATTTCAGAAATATAGGGATAATGGCGCACATCGATGCTGGTAAAACCACCACGACTGAGCGCATTCTCTACTATACTGGAAAGTTGCATCGAATGGGCGAAGTCCATGAAGGATCCGCTACAATGGATTGGATGCAACAAGAAAAAGAGCGTGGTATTACTATTACATCTGCTGCTACAACATGTTTTTGGAAAAAACATCAAATAAATATTATAGATACGCCGGGTCATGTTGATTTTACAGCTGAAGTTGAACGATCATTAAGAGTACTAGATGGTGCCGTTGGTATTTTTTGTGCCGTTGGTGGAGTTGAACCTCAAAGTGAAACTGTGTGGCATCAGGCAGATAAATATAAAATTCCAAGAATTGCATTTGTTAATAAAATGGATAGGGTTGGTGCAGATTTTTATAATGTCTTGGATATGATGAAAGAACGTTTACACGCAAATCCTATTGTGGTAAGTTTACCAATAGGCGACGGAGAACTTTATTCCGGTATCATTGATTTAGTTACAATGAAAAGTGTTACTTATTCAAATGATACTTTTGGTACAGAGTTTTTTGAAAATGAAATACCTAAAGACTTACTAAAAAAAGCAAATGAATACAGAGAATTACTAATAGAGACAGCATCTGAGTTTGATGAAGAATTATTAGAAGTATATCTTTCAGGTGAAGAAGTACCAGTTGAAAAGTTACAGGAAGCAATAAGAAAAGGAACATTATTAAGTAAATTTGTTCCGGTTTTATGTGGCTCTTCACTTAGAAATAAAGGTGTCCAACCTATGTTGGATGCTATATTGTTTTATTTACCATCACCTTTAGATATTCCCTCCGTTACAGGGATTGATAAAAATGGTAAAAGTACAATAAGAAAAGTATCAGACGATGAACCGTTTGCGGCTCTTATATTTAAAGTAATGAGTGATAAACATGTAGGTAGATTAAATTTTATCCGTGTTTATTCCGGAATATTAAAAAAAGGTGATTCCGTACTTAATGCTTTGAATAATAAAAAAGAGAGAATTAATCGCATTTTATTAATGCATGCCAATAAAAGAGAAGAAGTCGATAAGTTAACTGCTGGAGAAATTGGAGCAGTTGTAGGTCTTAGGACTAGTTTTACAGGGCATACATTAAGCGATATGAAAAATCCGGTAATACTTGAATCAATGGATTTTCCTGATCCTGTAATATCAGTGACCATTGAACCAAGAAGTAAAGTTGATTCAGACTCGTTGACAGATGCTCTTGAAAAATTATCATGGGAAGATCCCACTTTCAAAGTAACTGAAGATAAAGAGACTGGACAGACAATTGTTTCCGGAATGGGTGAATTACATCTTGAAGTACTTGTTAAAAGATTAACAACAGAATTTAATATTAATGCCAGAATTGGAAAACCAAGAGTATCATACAGAGAAACCGTTACTAAAGTATCTGATGGTATGGGTATTGTCGATAGAAATACCGCCAATAATTCTCAATATGCAGTTGTAAAAGTTCGTGTTGAACCTTATGACGCTTTAGAGGGAAATTTAATAGTTGATGAATCTACAGCAGATCAAATTCCTCGTGAATATATTTATGCCGTAAAGAATGGAATTAAAAATCGTTTAAGTATTGGAGTACTTGCAGGTTATCCAATGGAAAAAGTGCAAGTTACCATATTAGGCGGTGCTGCTAGTGATACAGATTCCTCAGAAATATCTTTTCTAATGGCTGCTAATGAAGCAGTTGAAAAAGCTATTGAAAATGCACAACCGGAAATTTTGGAACCTATGATGTCTTTAGAGGTAGTTGTACCCGATTCATATATAGGTGATGTTGTTAATGATTTGAATTCAAGAAGAGCAGATATTATTAGCATGAATAATAGAAAAGGTAAGAATATCGTAAAAGCTTTTGTGCCACTTAATGAAGTTTTTGGCTATGCAACTGATTTGAGATCGGTTACTCAGGGTAGAGCTTTATTTACTTTGGCATTTGCAGAATTCAGTGGTTGTGATAAGAAAATACAAAGAGAAATAATAGAAAAAACTAGGGGATTTGTCCCTGAATGTTTGAAAAATTAAGGAGTTATTGTCATGGCAAAGGAAAAATTTATAAGAAATAAACCGCATGTAAATGTAGGAACTA
>JAOZSG010000319.1 GCA_029939785.1 Fidelibacterota bacterium
GAGTAATGGAGTAATGGAGTAATGGAGTAATGGAGTAATGGAGTAATGGAGTAATAGGAGTATTGGAATAATGGAGTATTGGAATAATGGAGTATTGGAATAATGGAGTATTGTTGAGTGGTCAGAATTTTCTGTTTACAAATGATTTGGTTTGGTATGTAATACGGTAATTCCTGACCGTATAGTTATTCACCGGTAGGTGAGTGACTTAAAGGACAAAGGAATAGACTACTTTGTAGAGATAGATTATTTGACACTAACAGAAAAATTAATAGAAAGTATATGAAAATGAAAAATAATGGTTTTATATATGGTGAAAAAATATATTTGAGAGCGTATAAGTCTGATGATGAGGGAATGATTTTAAGATTAGAAAATCATCCTGATCCACGTAGAACACTATTTTATGCACTTCCTACTACAATAATTCAACAGCAGGATAAAATTAAGAACCAGATTGATGATCCAAATTCAATTATATTCACTATATGCAGAAAGGATGACGGAGAACCTGTAGGTCAGACTGCTTTATTCAGAATTGATTGGATAGGA
Source organism: Fidelibacterota bacterium (assembly GCA_029939785.1). GTDB lineage: Bacteria > Fidelibacterota > UBA2242 > UBA2242 > JAFGTP01 > JAOZSG01. Next base: position 553 of record JAOZSG010000319.1, read on the forward strand.
AGAATGGCAGTGTTTTATATTGGAATTGCGGATAAAGAGAATTGGTCAAAAGGGTATGGTTCAGAAGCAACAAAACTTGTCATTGATTATGCATTCCAGACAATTAATCTTAATCGAATTCAACTACATGTAGCAGTAGAAAATGAAGCAGCTGTAAATCTATATAAAAAAGTTGGATTTCAGATTGAAGGATCTTTAAGAGAAGCAATGTTTCATCAGGGAAAATACTGTGATTTTTATGTAATGGGGCTTTTGAGAAAAGATTTACATGATTCTGCAGAACAATTAACAGCAGAATAATAAGAAATTTTTTTATGATATCTCATCAAGCCATTGAAAATTGTTACTAGTTGATAAAATAGCTTCAAAAGGTTTTTTTATTTCATCAGCATCACATTTTGCAACAAGGCATTTCGCGGTCTTATCGTTGTCTAGACTCCCAACCTCTTTATGAAATCCAATAGCATAAGCACCATTTAAAGTAGCAAATTTTAACGCAATATTTGGATTAACACCATGATCATCGACACATTTAATTAATTCCTTTTTAATGTCGAGATCTTGGACAACAGCAGTACTTTCTGTTCCAAGGCAGATATTTATATTATTTTTTAGTAATAAATCAATTTGAGGTTTTTTAAGATCAAAAATTTCAACACTTCTCGGGCAGATACACACATTGATTTTTGTATGATAGTTGTGTATTTCCTGAAGTTCTTTTTCGGAAAAATGTAGAAAATGTATAAGTATATTATGTCTTGAGTAAATTTTGTTCTCCAGGAAGAATCTTAATGGTGTTAAACCCGGTGATTCCCATGTATAGTCAAAATCGTTCTGAGCCAAAAGATATTGTTTTAATCTGCCTTCACCAGTTAACAGAAACTGTTCCTCAGCAGCGGTGACACCTATGTGAGTTGCAATATGTTGCTCATTAACGCTTATTTCTCTTAGTAAGTCTGGTGAGTTTCTCCATAGTGAACTTGGAGCTAAATGTTGGGTGACACTCTTTTTTTGTGGAAATTTTTCAATAATTTTTTTGTGTTTGGTAAATTCATCATGTGCATTATGTTTTTGAAAACTCTCAACTTCGTGAAATATACGTGCAAAAATTGGACTTTCCATCAGAGGATAACCTGAGTCACCATATGTAGAAAAATCAGCAAGTGCAATAGTGCCAAATTCCAAACATGATGCTACATTTTTTTTTGTAATTTTAATTTTTTCGTCAGCACTTTTTTCTTGTAAACCTACTTTTACAAAATCAAGGTATTGTAAATATCTTGTGGGTGTTTCTGGAAGAGTATCATGCTCCAGATGAGTATGTACATTAACAAAACCCGGAAAAATAATAGAATTTCCGAGATCAATTGCCGGTTCATTAAATTGTTGAGTAATATTATCTGCTTCTCCGACAGATATAATAGTATCTCCTTTAATGGCAATAGCACCATTTTCAATTGGATTTTTAGATATAGGTAAAACCCAACGTGCTTTATATACTTTTATTTTTGGTTTATTATCTTGATATTCTTTATCATTCATTTATATTTTTCCTATTTATCAGACAGGATTAACTGGATAATGATTTTATTATTCTGTTTATCATGTTAATTATGTCTATATTTTGTCTTTCATTTTTTTTAATTCTATAACGACAAAATATAAGTTACACTAATTCTAAAAACAAACTATGTTTTATTTAAAGTATTGATGCAATTATTATTAATAAAAATAACTTGTATTTAAATTTATTCTGAATTATACTTTGCATCGATTTATTGATAAGTTAGTATTTTCGGCAACAACATTTTAACATTCGAACATTTAAACAATTTAAGATAAAGTGATAATAACAATGAAATTTTTCAAAAGAACTATATATTTTTTTATATTAATGATTTTAATCGGGCTCTTTCCTGGAGAAGGTGACTCTTTTGTTGCACCAGTTTCTATATTAGAGTCGGATATTAGTTTTTACAATCCTTTAATATCTTTTTTGGAATCTGCAGGCTTTTCCAGAGAGGATGTTGATTTTTTATTTATGGATGCGAGAACAGAATATTATCCAAATCTAATAATAGACAAATTACCAAAAGTAAAATGTTCAGATGACTATAATTTTGTCGAAAAAAAGGAAGTAAAATCTTTAACAATAAATGAATTCCGTATTAAATATAATGACTATTTGGTAAATGCTGAGAAGTTATATAATGTAGATAAAGAAACTATTGCAGCAGTATTATATGTGGAAACAAAATTCGGAAAATTTATAGGTCGCTACTCGATATTTAATACTCTTAGTTCTATAGCTTTGGCATCAGAAGAATTTGCACTGAGCGATCTTGAGAAACGTATTGATCAAAAGTACATGCAATATTCTGAACCTCGTAGAAATAGGCTAAAGCAATATTATAGAAAACATGCAAAAAGAAAAGCATTACTGGCGAAAATGGAAATTGCTAATCTGATTAAAATTTATCAGCAAAGAGATGAAGATATCTTATCAATGATAGGATCTTATGCAGGTGCTTTCGGATATCCTCAGTTTATGCCATCTAGTTTACTTACATATGGTGTTGATGGAAATAATGACGGTAAAATTGACTTATTTGATTTTCCTGATGCTATTAATAGTATAGCAAATTATCTGAATAAAAAAGGTTGGGATACAGATCACAGGGCAAAGAGACTTGCGTTGTTAAGATATAATTATAGTAAAAAATATGTTGCAGATGTTTTTCAACATACAGACAATTTTAAAAAAGTATTTTAATCCTTATTGTTTCTGGATAAACTCACTATTTCGGTTCTCATTTTTTTTAAAAAATTTAAATTTTCAGTTGACATATAATCAGGATATGTCCAATCCATTTTTTTAAAATCACCATGCATAAATAACATAGTAAGTTCTGCAAAAATACCATTTCCCTGATAAATGCGATGGGAAAAATCTTTACTCGAATACAAAACAAATTTTGATGGTGCCAAATAACCGGGATCAATATTCAGATATCGGATATTTTTTGCACGATTACCAAGTTTGAGTTCTAATTCATTAGACCAAACTTTAGATAAATATAATTTTTCTAAATCATAAGGTTCTTTAAATACAATAAATTGTTTTTTTAATTCGGAACCAAATTCACGTTCATAATATTTTGTAAAGTCAAGTACTCTGAATATCGGACCTTTACCAATAATTTCTCCAAACCAATTTTGAATTTCTATTAATGCCTTATCATATAGTTCGTCATTTGGAAACATAATTGCCACAAACGGGTGTGCTTTTGGTGATAGTTTTCTTATTTGTCCCATGTTTACTCTTTTAGTTTATTATTTT
>JAOZSG010000039.1 GCA_029939785.1 Fidelibacterota bacterium
TTGATAAGTAAATCGTCCTGTTTGTTATTTATTATTGTGCAAGTGCTATTTTTTTTGCATTATTAATAGCAATGGGTTTTGAAAAGCCTAAAGCCTAAAGCCTAAAGCCTGATAAATCATATTAATCAATTACTTCAAAACTATGTCTCAATTGCTTGTTCAATTTAGCCCAGATTTTATTTAAACAATTTATTTGTATTATGCCATATTCATCTTCATATTCTTCGCTAATAATTTTTGTATGTTTTCTTAGTTCAATAATGGTTTGCATATTTTTGAGGGGAATTTTTAGAGAAATAGTTGTCTCATTTTGTTTGATATGATCAAGTATAGAATCTTTTAAATTTTGTAATCTAAGTTTTTCCAGAGCAGATAGAAATATAGCATCAGGGTATTTTTGTTTTGCCTGCTTCATAATCTTTTTATTCATATTATCAATTTTATTGAAAACTATGATTGATGGGTGATCAACAACTCCCATATCCATTAATATTTCTTCAACAGAATCAAGCTGAGCAAAACAACTTTCAGAACTTATGTCTGCAACTTTTATTATGAGATCTGCTTCGATTACTTCGCTTAAAGTTGTTCGAAATGAAGAAACAAGATTCGGTGGAAGTTTCCTGATAAAACCAACAGTATCACTGAGAAGCACCTTGTGATCATTATCAATTTCCCATTTTCTTATTGTAGTATCAAGAGTAGCAAACAATTCATCTTTGATATAAACATGTGAATGGGTCATAGCATTCATCAATGTAGATTTACCGGCATTGGTATATCCAACAAGAGCTACTTTAAACTCTTCTTGTCGTCTTTTGCCCTGTGTTTTTCGATGTTTTTCAATTTTGACTAATTCCCGTTTATGCCTGATAATTTTAGTGCGAATTAAACGTCTATCAACTTCAATCTGAGTTTCACCCATACCACCACGCATACCGATTCCACCTGTTTGTCTCTCAAGATGTGTCCAAAGTCTGGTTAATCTTGGAAGCAAATATTCCAGCTTTGCTAATTCCACTTGAGTTTTTGCTTCTTTTGTCCTTGCATGCCTTACAAAAATATCTAAAATGATACTTGTCCTGTCACTGATTTTTATGTCTATTAATTTCTCCAGATTTTTTGATTGAGATGGTGAAAGTTCATTATCAAAAATTATTTCTTTTATTTTCATTGCAGAGGCATAATCTTTTATCTCTTCAATTTTTCCGGAACCGATATAAGTACCTGCTGATATTTTTACCAGGTTGACTTCAAAAGTATCGACAACTTCATAGCCTAATGTTGAAGCAAGTAATGATAATTCTTCGAGATGTTCAGTAAGTTCACGTTTTTCAAGATTGGTTACAGCACTTCCAACAAGTAATACTTTTTTATTTTCTTTTTGTTTTTCCATTTATTAATTCTTATGAGTTTTGAGGTTAATTCGTCCTATATATGTTTCAATTATACTAAGTAATAAAACCAGAATAAGCAGAAATATATTGAACTGTTTCTGGGTTGTTAAAGTCAGATCATCATCTATATTAATTCCTGTATGCTTAGAATTATTTGTTATTTTTTGTAAATCTTCAAGATTAGCAAAGTCATTTAAAAGTTCTGCCGATGGAATATTTACAGCAAAGCTTTTTTCCAGTTTCGATGCTGAAAAAAGATTATAGATACCCGGCTGAGATGTTTCAGAAAAGAAATATTGGTGGTTTTTTTCATCGTAAGCAGGTGTAAATTTTCGACCATCCGGAGTTTTCAAAATTATCTTGTTATCTAATTGGAATTGACTTTTATAATACAATGTATCACCAATATCAAACTGAGAAAGATTAATACAATTGGTAAGATATAAAGACATACGTTGAAGTATGATCGGGAAAAAACCGGTTAATTGTAAATCAGACCAACCAGAAGAAATTGAGCCGGTAAATAGAAGTCCCTTTTTATTTTCATTGTTCATTTCAAAAAGCAAAGGGATATTATTATTATAACTCATTATTACTTTATGATTTTTTCCGGTTAAAAAATAAGGAATTGTAAAAAATTTTGGGGAACTGAATAGTTTGATTTTATCAGTCCATATTCCTGTAAACATAGGATGGTCAGAGTTAATTGTTCCAATTTCCAGAAAATTATCGTTATTAGATGTCTTGGTATCCTGCCATTTCGGAAAACCAAGTTCATCAGCCCAGAAAGTGTTAAAGTTTTTAGGAATACAATCTGCACCGGGAATCAAAATAATACCTTTACCGGATTCTTGGAATGCCGAGATTTTATTTACATGAGATTTATGAAGTTTATCAATGTTATAAAATAGAAGAATGTCATAATTATTAAAGTTTTCAGTTGATAATATAGCGGGAGTAATAAAATGAGTATTAATTAATGAACTATTTCCTGCTAATAAAGCTTTTTCTATAAAATGAGTTTCTGTATTTGCATTATTAACGATGAGGATATTTATTGATTTGGGAATATTGAGAACAAAAAATCGTTCATTATCAGAAGATAAATTATCAGATCCAATTTGAAATTTTCCTGTAAAAATTCCTGGTTTGTCGGGAGTAAATTCAAACTCTTCTGTTTTTGATTGTTTATCTGGTATATCGATAATTGTCTGAACAACTCTTTCATTTTCAAAGAAAAGTGATATTGGTGTTTCCTTCTGTTTTCCCCAATTTTCTATGTTTGTTTTCAGCGTAATGTTTTTTCCGGTTTCAATAATTTGTTTGGGAAACGTAATTTTTTTAATTACTGTGTTTGATCTTATTTTTAAATCAGGGAAAAAAACTATACGTATTCGTTTATTTTCAAACTTATTTATTGTATTGCTTAATAAATGTGATTCTGTAGTAAAGTTTTGAAAATCACTCATTATCCAAATACTTGAACTCAGTTCATTTGATTTTTCAAAATCTTTCAGCACATTATCTAATGAAGTAATAAGTTTGCATTTATTATGTTCTATAAGGTGATTTTTAATTGCATCTTCATATTCAAATTGAGTTACTTTGCCAAAATTAACCATTTCATCCGGATTTGAAGTCGTGATAATTTTTAAAATAATTGGAAAATTTATATTATCACTAAGATCATATAATTTGTTTTCCTGATGAGCTAGAAGAGTTTGACCTTGAAGGAGTTCTCCATTTGAATGTGAATTATCCAGAAGTATGTATAATGTCTCGCCTTTATTTATAATTAATCCTGAACTTTTTTTATTCCAGAATGGTCTGGCAAAAAATAGGATTATCAGTAATAATATTAATGTTCTAATTATTAATAATAAGATTTGGCGTAATTTTAATTTTCTTATTACATCTTTTTCTAAATTCTGGAGGAATTTAAGAGAACTAAACTCGACTTTTTTAAATCGTCTTCGACCCAGTAAATGTATGATTATGGGAATTGACAAAATGGGTAAAAAATATAAGAAGAATAGATTTATAAATGACATAATTTTTTTATCCTACCAGAAAAAACAGCACAAATCCGGAAAGTATTGGGATTAATAAATTGTCATTAATTTTTATTGGGACAACTTCTGTTATTCCTGCGACTATTGAAGCTATTAATTTGTATTGAATCAAAATACCAGGAATTAAAAGCGATACAAAAAATCCAGATGTAATAAATGCTAAAGTTCCTTCAATTGTTTTTTTTCCGGATATTTTAATTTTACCAATTGATTTTCCTATAAGAAATGCCGTTGGATCTCCAACACTTACATATAGGATTGAAATGACTGCAATTTCACGGGGAAATAATATTATGCAAATAAGTGAACCAAATAATAAATAAGTAGCTCCTGTAATTTTTCCATCTAATTCATCTTTGTTTGTCATCCAGCCAAAATATTCCACATATTTTTTTTGTGTTTCCTGAAATTTGATTCTAAGGTATTCTATAGAAACTGCAATGATACATAATATAGTCAATAAAATAATCGCCGATTCCTTGGTTAAAAAATAGTAATAAATCAAAGATAAAATCATATTGCAATAATGAATTAATTTTCTAAACAACTCACCTTTATGGATTTTATTAAATCTCATATTTTTTTACTTAATTCTTCAAAGGCTTTCTGATGATCGTCATTGGAGAATACTGCTGAACCAGCAACAAGCAGATCAGGATTAACAGTCATAACTTTTTGAATTGTTTTTATATTAACACCACCATCAATTTGGATTGGAAAATTATATTTTTCTGAATACTCTTTTGCCAATGTAACTTTTTTCAAGGCTTCTTCTATCATAGATTGACCACCAAATCCCGGATTGACTGTCATAATCAAAAAATGATCAAGCAAATGCATATATGGCTCAACTTTTTCAAAAGGAGTAGGCGGATTTATTACAAGTCCTGCTTTAACTCCAAGGTCTTTAATCATCTGTAAATTTTGTTTAATATTTCCATTGTTCTCAATATGTATCAAAATTGTATCACTACCTGCATCAGCAAAATTTTTTATATACTTTTCAGGATTTTCAATCATTAAATGACTTTCGAGATGTAGTTTTGTAAGATTCCGAATAGCTTTTATAATGAATGGCCCAAATGTAATATTAGGAACGAAATGACCATCCATAACATCCAAATGTAATCTTGTTGCGTTTGCTTTTTCTATCGAACGAATTTCTTTTTTCAGATTTGAAAAATCAGCGGATAATAGTGATGGTACGATTTCTGGCATTTATTTTTCTCCTTCTAATTTCATACACAGATTCTACAAGAAATCACAGATTGAAAACTTCGTAAAAAGTAAGAATTTTAACGCAAAGGACGCTGAGGACGCAAAATTCAGTTCCGAAATCCGGCTACTAACGGGTGCAAATCTATTGTATTTTAAAACTATAGCCTCTGCGATCTTTGCGGTCTCTGCGTTAAAAAATACTTTTTGCTGTTTCATCATAGGTTAATTCTATTATTTTTTCTTATTCGTATTATCATATTAATCTTTCCATTTCTTTTATCCGGTTTTAAAACCAGGCTTCTGACTATCATCTGCCGGATGATACTACCTAATTATTTGATTTTGTCACTTCCAGATTGATTGGAATTGATTCGAAAAATTTTTCATATTTTATTGGTTGCTGACCAATAACTGTATAAGGAGTAAGTTCTGAATTTTGGATATATGTGATTTGACCAACAGACAATTTTGCTTCTCGTATTTTCTTTTTGGCTGCATCCAGGCTCAAACCAAATAAATCAGGAACGTCATAGGTTTGAACAGGTGGACCATTACTAATCCATATTATAACATCAGAATATTTTGCCAAAAGCATACCGGGATGAATAGATTGACGACAAATAACTCCTTTGGGTTTGTCGTAATCATAGACATATTCAGTAGTATCGACATTTAAACTCAGTTGAGATAGTATTAATTTTGCAGATTTCAAAGCTTTTCCAATAAGATTTGGCATTTGCACATATTCTTTTCCCTTTGTAATTACAAGGAAAACTGCACGTCCTTCTTTTATATTAGTTCCAGGTTTTGGATTTTGTTCCATGACTGTATTTGGCGGTAAAACAGGGTTTGTTACAGAATCCTGTATTATAACCTCTAATCCCATTGTTGCTAATCTTCTTGTGGCCTTATCCAATGGCATGTTTGTCACATCCTGCAATGTTATTGACTGACCATGTCGAACATATAAAGGCATTACGACTTGGTCCATTAACAGAATCACTGATATTGACACCAAACTAAATACTATGAAAAATCTAAAAATATTTCTGATTAAAGTGAGCATTTATTATCCTAACGTCTTTTTAGTCTTATTGCATAACTTCCACAAATATTATGAGAATGAGGAAAAATCTGTACTGCATCACCCATACAATATTTTTCAGGAACAAAATCTATTGCAGACTCGACAATAAATTTGGGATGATTTTGGAGAAAACTATCAATTATGCCCTGATTTTCTTCATATTCTATTGAACATGTGCTGTAAACTATTGTTCCGCCATGTTTTATGTATTTTGATGCATTCTCAAGGATCATCTTCTGTATATCAATTAGTTTTTCCAAATCTTCAGGCTTACGATTCCATCTCATATCAGCACGTCTTGTCAGAACTCCGGTTCCTGTACAGGGAGCATCGATGAGGATTTTGTCGGCTTTTTCATACTGATAATTTGTTGCATCGGCAATATACATTTTAATACTTTTTATTCCTAATCTTGAAACTTCATTTTCTATGAGTTTGATTTTTCTTTTTGATATATCAGAAACTAATAATTCGGTCTCATCATTTTGAAGTTGAGCAATAAAGGTTGATTTTCCTCCTGGTGCACCACAAATATCAAGAATTTTTTCATCCTTTCGTGGATCAAGCAGAATAACAGGGAAGGCCTGACTTAAATCTTGCACAGAACAAAAGCCCTGTTTGAATATTTTACTTTTTAATAAACGCCCAGGTTCATTTACAGTAAAATAGGGAATAGGTCTTTCCAAATGAATTTTATAATTAAAACCTTTATCGGATAATTCCTGAAATAGTTTAGTTGCTGTTATTTTTAAGGGATTATGACGAAAATATATTTCAGTATATTCATTATTGAATTTTAATAGTTTTTCTGTTTTATCTTTACCAAAGTTATTTAGCCACCTTTTAGTTAACCAATCAGGATGAGAATGTAAAATTGATAGATCGGTAATAGTTTCTTTGTCAGAAAGAAGTTGTCTGATTTTTTCTTCAGAGGGTAGATTTCGTAAAATACCATTAACTAATCCTGTAAGTCTGAAAAGTTTCAGTTCTTTTGCTGCCTGTACAGTTTCAAATACATATGCATGCCCTGGAGTTTTCAAGATCCTTCCCTGGAATATACCTAATCGTAATAAATTTAAACCGGTAGGTTCTATTTTATTTATGGATTTTTTATAAGTGGACTTAATATAAAAATCAAGAAGTTTGGAGTATTTTATTACACCTTTTATAAGTATATACAAAAAGTCTCTGTCTTGTTGGGAATAATTCAATCTTTTTGACATTGAATCAATTTTAATTTCATAATCAAAATAATTTTTATTCAAAGAATTGAGTACTTTTACTGCTGCTGCACGAGTTTTCACGAGATAAATTTATCTCCAATATTACCCTGAAAACCATTCAGGAACTCCTTAATACGAAGCATTTTTTTTCCTGCTTTTTGCATTTCAAGTGGAAAAAGTGTACCATTTCCGGTTTGAATTCCCAACCTGTTTTTTTCTTTGATCAGTATTGTTCCTGCAGGTTGATTTGTAGAATCATCAATATATTCAGCTCGCAATATTTTGAGCCTTTTATTATTAAAATTTGTAAAAGCACCAGGAAAAGGAGAAAAACCATGAATTAGATTTTTGATTTTTTCTGCATTATCATTCCAATTAATTTTTCCCATTTCTGGAAAAATTTTTGGGGCTTTGGTAGCAAGCGTATTATCCTGTTTACTTTTTTTTAGATTACCAATTTCAAAATCATCAATAGCTTTGACAAGAGTTTCTGCACCAATGAGTGATAATTTATCATGAAGTTCTTTGCAAGTATCCAAAGGATCTATTGTTAAACTTTGTTGAAGAAGTATATCACCGGTATCTACTTTTGGCTCGATCTGAAAAATCGTGACACCTGTTTCTTTATCTCCATTTATAAGTGCCCAATTTATCGGAGCTGCTCCACGATATTTTGGTAAAAGAGAAGAATGAAGATTTACAGTACCAAATTTTGGAATTCCAATTACACTCCTTGGCAAAATCCGAAATGCAACTACCACAAAAATATCTGCATTAAAAGATGACAATGTTTCTATGAACTCTTCAGATTTTAAACTTTCAGGTTGAATAATCGGAATATCAAAAGATTTAGCAGCTTGCTTTACAGGAGTTTCAGTAACCTGTTGTCCACGTCCACGCCTTTTATCCATACCTGTAACAACTGCGACAATTTCATGATTTGAATTCTGTATATTTATGAATGAAGGAACAGCAAATTCAGGAGTTCCCATGAATATTATTCTCATTTAATCCCTGTTATTGTTCATTAATTGATAGTTCCTGAAGTCGTTTTAACTTACTTTTAAGAAAACTCTTTTTTAGAGGAGATAGTCTATCGACGAAGAATATTCCATGCAAATGATCATATTCATGCTGTAAAACTCTTGCAGGAAATCCAATATACTCTTCTTCAATTTCATTAAAGTTGATATCCTGATATTTTATTTTTATTTTTTTTGCTCTATTTACTTTTTCTCGAATATCAGGAACACTCAGGCAACCTTCTTCTCCCAGGCATTCACCTTCTTTTTCTAAAATTTCCATATTAATAAAAACTTTTTTACCCAGTTTATCTTCAGCCAGATTAAAATCAACTATACAAAGACTCATGTCCAGCCCAACCTGATTTGCAGAAAGTCCAATACCATCTTCAGAATACATTGTTTCAAACATATCATCAACAATTTTATGTAAATCATCTGTTATTTTTAAAATTGGATCAACAATTTTTGAAAGTATTGGTGATCCATAAATATGTACTTTTAATATTGACATTGAGTCTATTTTGTTATTTTATCTGCAATAGCAGTTTTTGACATTTCAACCTTTACATCTTTTGCTATACGAACAATCAGGATGTTTTCTTTTTCTTTTACACCCTCAATTTTTCCATACAGACCACCAATTGTCAGTATCTCATCACCTGCTTTGAGATCTTTCAACATATTTTGTTTTTCTTTTTGTTTTTTTGCCTGTGGTCTTATCATTAAAAAATACATCACAAGAATTATTGCTAAAAATGGTAAAAAACTCATAATAGGATTTGCTGATCCTGTTGCTGGTGCTCCACCTGCTGCATAAAGTAAATTAGTCACATGACCTCCGTTTGTTTGTTATTTATTTTAATTATTTAAAATTTACAGAGCGAAAATTAATCAATCTAAACGGAAATGGCAACCCCGACTTTTAGTATTTAATCTTGCTGCATGTAAGACCATAAATGAAGTCGTTGCAGCATTACGTAATCCTATCAGGTTTTCATTTAGCCTTGTATGTCTGTAAAATTGTTCAATATTCTGTCGTAATCTTGCAAGAATATCAAGTGCTCGTTCTAATTTCTTTTCGGTTCTGATAATTCCAACATAATTCCACATTGTATGCTTGATTGTTAACATATCCTGTCGGAGAAGATCAGTATCAGGAATTTCAGTTTCAGGGTTCCATTTGGCAACAGAAGGTATGATTATCTTTTCATTTTTGATAATATCTTTACAATCATCCCCGGCTAATGTTCCATATACCAGGCATTCCAAGAGAGAACTGCTTGCGAGTCTGTTTGCTCCATGAAGTCCGGTACAGGATACTTCACCAATTGCTTTAAGTCTTTTTATTGTTGTATTAGCTTTTTGATCAACTGCAATCCCACCACATTCATAATGAGCTGCTGGAACAACAGGAATTGGTTCTATTGTAATATCAATTTTATTTTCCAGACATTTTTCATAAATAGCGGGAAATCTATCTTTTATCCAATCAGAGTTTTTATGGGTAATATCTAAATGAACATAATGAGTATGATTATTGCTCATTTCTTTCATAATGCTTCTGGCAACGATGTCTCTCGGTGCAAGATCCTCAAGGTTATGGTATTTTTTCATAAAGGCTTCACCATTACTATTTCGCAATACTGCTCCTTCGCCTCTCATTGCTTCTGTGATTAGAAATCGTTTCCCTGTATGTGAAAAAAGAGTTGTCGGATGAAACTGGGTATATTCCATATTCATTATTCGACTACCCGCTCTATAAGCCATTGCATATCCATCTCCACGAGCAATTTTGGGATTTGAAGTATGAAGAAAAAGTTGTCCAAGTCCACCGGTTGCCAAAATTGTTACTTTTGCAAAGATTGGATGAATTGATTCTAAATCATGAAAATAAACATAAGCACCGGAACATGTACTTGGTTCATAAACATGTGAATAATCCATTGAATGGTGAGCAAGAGTAATTAGATCGACTCCGGTTGCTTCTGTAATAATCTCTATATTTGCTTGTTTTTTTATATATTGATAAAAATATTTTTGGATAGCTTTTCCGGTTTGATCTTTTACATGAGCTATTCTTCCTGTCGAATGTGATGCTTCTTTTGTTATGGATAAATTGCCATCTGTAGTTTTATCAAATGGAACTTTTACCTCATCAATTAAAATTTCATCAAAATATTTATTGCCCTGTTTGTAGATTTGCTTTATAGATTTTTCATTGACGATATTTACACCGGTTCTTTGGAAATCTTCGAGAAATACATCTAATGTGTCTTCAATAGATTTATAAATTATACCGCCTTGAGCATAATTTGATGCTGATTCCAAAAAGTCTTTTTCATTGGTAAGCATTACAACACTTAATCCCTTTTTTGATGCAGCCAAGGCCGCTGAACAGCCTGCTAATCCGGTACCAATAACAAGAACATCTACTTCCCTGTATGCTTCAGCTTTTTTATTCATAATTTCAACATCCTGTTTATTGCTTTTAATGCGTCGTCACTTTTTTCTTTATCTACAATAATTCTATTAATATGATTATTATTTGAAATATTTTCCAACTGAAATAATAAGTGAGCAGGTGTAATTTGTGCCATTGTTTTACATTCAGGTTCATAAGTTTGGATAAACAATATTTTTTTATCTGTAAATCTATTCTTCAAACGATTAACCAGGTGTTTTTCAGTTCCTACGCCCCATATAGAACCAACCGGAGAATTTTGTATCCGGCTAATAATTTCTTTGGTACTTCCGATATAATCTGATTTTTGACATACTTCAAAACTACATTCCGCATGTGCTATAATTTTAATTTCAGGATATTTTATTCTAAGATTATCTATAATTTTTGCATCAAATTCCTGGTGAACATCACAATATCCATTCCATAGAATTAATTTTGATGAGTTGATAGTTTCTTTAGAATGACCTCCATTTGGTTTTTCGTAATCCCACATTATAATTTTTTCAAGAGGAATACCCATTTTTACGGCACTGTTTCTTCCAAGATGTTGATCAGGGAAGAAAAATAGTTTCTCACCTCTGTTCATTGCCCATTTCATAGCTTTCTGTGCATTAGATGAAGTACATACTATACCACCATGTTTACCTGTAAAAGATTTTAAATCAACTGACGAGTTGATATATGTAAGTGGAATAATTGTATCCTTGGTTGATTTTTTTATTTCCTTCCAGACTTTTTCAACCTGATCTATGTTTGCACAATCAGCCAGAAAACATCCGGCAGTTGGATCTGGAATATATACATTTTGATTATCATTAGTAATGACGTCAGCAGTTTCTGCCATGAAATGAACTCCACAGAATACTATACTTTTTGCAGTTGCATCTGCCGCATCTTTTGCTAAAGCAAATGAATCACCGGATTTATCAGCAAATTGGATTACTTCATCTCGCTGATAATGGTGACCAAGAATAAGCAACGAATCTCCCATTGTTTTTTTTATTTTGGTGATTCTATCAAATAATTCTTGTTCTGGAATATTTTTATAGAATTCTGGTGTAAAATTGTTCATAGTATTTCCCATTTTGTACACGGATTAATTTTTTCTTTTTTTATCCTGTTTATCCTGTCTATATATTTTTCATTTTTTTTTTGATTTAACTATGTGAATCATTATTTTCATTAATATGTTTTTTTCTTCTCTCTTCTCTGCGAACTGTATTCAATTCCCAATGATCTTTTTCAATGGGATATCTTGCATAAAATTCATTTCTAAACGATTCAAAGGTACCATTTATCAATGCTTCTCTTGCTTTTTTTGTCAATTCGATAAAAAAGTGAATATTGTGTAAACTATTTAATCGTAATCCTGTGATATCGCCTATTTTAAATAAATGTCTTAAATATGATTTTGAAAAGTTTTGACATGTATAACATTTACAATTTTCATCAAGTGGTGAATAATCCATTCTGTATTTATTATTTTTTAGAATAACTCGTCCATTCCATGTATAAAGTGTACCATTTCGTGCATTTCTTGTAGGAAGTACACAATCAAACATATCAATACCACGTTCTATTCCATGAATAATATCTTCGGGTTTTCCTACACCCATTAGATAATGAGGGCGATTTTCCGGAAGGAGAGGAGTCACAAGATCCAGCATTTTATTCATTTTTTCTTTTGGTTCACCCACAGCCAAACCACCAACTGCATAACCGTCGAAATCCATATCCGTCAATGCTTCGACACTTTTTTGTCTCAGATCAGGGTAAACACTTCCCTGGACTATACCAAACAGAAACTGTTTATGTCCATACTTAGGTTTGAGTTTGTCAAAATGCTCTTTGGAGCGTCTCTCCCAGGCATGTGTTCTTTTTAGTGATTTTTCTGCTGTTTCTTTATCACAAGGATAAGGCGTACATTCATCAAATGCCATTACGATATCACTCCCAAGAGTATTTTGGATTTCCATAGAAATTTCCGGAGAAAGAGTATGAGGAGAACCATCAATATGTGAACGGAATGTAATATCATCATCAGTAATTTTACCAAGATGTGATAAACTAAAAACTTGGAAACCACCGCTATCTGTCAGTATTGGCTTATTCCATGCATTGAATTTATGAAGTCCACCGGCACCTTCGATTACTTCAAGCCCCGGTCTTAAATATAAATGATAAGTGTTTCCTAAAATAATCTGTGCTTCACAATCATCAAGATCTGAAGGAGTCAATGCTTTTACCACACCATGAGTACCTACTGGCATAAAAATAGGAGTTTCAACCGGACCATGATCAGTAATAAATTTACCTGCTCTGCCAAGTGTCTTTATATCTTTTTTAAATACAGAAAATTTTATTCTGCCTGATTCTTCAATTATTGGTTTCAAATTTTCACCTGATTTATTTCATGTTTAAAATATTAAACTAAAAAGATGTCCTATAGAATCTACACCTTTTATTTTAGCATTTTTTTCTTTCATCATTTTGTAATTACCGGAAGGAACATAAATGGAATTATACCCAAATTTCAGTGCTTCTTTTATACGGTCTTCTATAAATGGAACTGATCTAATTTCTCCTACTAATCCAACTTCTCCAATAAAAACTGATTTTGCATTTAAAGGAAAATCTTTGAAACTCGAAGCCATTGCAGCAATTACTCCAAGGTTGATAGCAGTTTCATTTATTTGCAAACCGCCTACAATATTTAGAAAAACATCTTGTGTACCCATGGGGTAACCGGCACGCTTTTCCAATACTGCAATAAGCATTGCTAACTTTCTGTAATCTATACCATTGGCAGTTCGCTGAGGATTTCCATAAGATGATTGTGTAATTAAAGCCTGAATTTCTATTAAAAATGGACGCGTTCCTTCCATGCTGACGGCAACAGATGAGCCTGAAACATTTTCTCGTCTTTCAGAAAGAAAAAAACCTGACGGATTTTCAACCGGACTCAAACCTTTTTCCAGCATTTCAAATATGCCAACTTCATTAGTAGAGCCAAATCGATTTTTTATTGAGCGTAATGTTCTGTAATGATTATGGTTACCTCCTTCAAAATATAGGACAGTATCTACAAGATGCTCAAGCACTTTTGGTCCGGCAATATTTCCGGATTTTGTAATATGACCAATGAATAGGATAATTATTCCTTCTGCTTTTGCCAGTTTTAGAAGTCTTGCGGCACATTCTTTTACCTGTGTAATACTTCCGGGAACATTATCATAATCTTCAGAATAGAGTGTTTGAATTGAATCAATTATTACAATTTCCGGTTTGTTTTTTGTGATATGATGAAGAATATTTTCCAGATTATTCTCACAGCTGACTAAAATCCGATCATCATGGATTGACATTCTGTTCGCTCGCATTTGAATTTGTTCTTCTGATTCTTCTCCGGAAAAATACAAGAATTTTTCGCCTTCAAGTTTATGTAAAACCTGTAGCATTATTGTAGATTTGCCAATTCCGGGTTCACCACCTAACAGGATTACAGAACCTTTTACAAATCCTCCACCTGTTACACGATCAAACTCTTCAATACCGGTTGAAAAACGTTTCCCCGGTGTAGTATGTACGGAATTGAGAGGTTCGGGATTACGATTGGAAGTTGAAATAAGGTCTCTGTTTTTTCTTTTACTAACCTGTTCTTCAACCATTGAATTCCATGAGTTACAGTCGGGACATTTTCCAGACCACTTTGGTTGGGTTGAGCCACATTCAGTACAGAAAAATATTATTTTAGTTTTTTTTGCCATTAATTTAATTCTTTATATTTTTGATGAACTTAAAATGTATCAAATTCAAGAATCTCAGACATTTTTAAAAAGTGTTTATCGGATGAATAAATTTTACAATTATGTTGAATAGCATTCTGAACT
>JAOZSG010000320.1 GCA_029939785.1 Fidelibacterota bacterium
TCAACTGTGCTTTTGCCTGGTGACCAAAACGATCACCCATGCCGATTGAATATTTACTTAATTTCATTTTAGTTCCTTTGTTTTTTAAACCACGAATAAACACTAATATTATTAACTAAATTATAAATCAAATACAAATCCTTGATTTTTAAAGTCATTATATGCTTTTTGATCAAATTTATAGAAAAATGCAGCACGACCAACAGAATTAGTTTCTTTTATATCTAATTTTTCTAATAGATTCATTTTTAAGATTTTTTTTCTAAAATTTCGTTTATCAAAATCTTTACCAAGAATTTTTTCATAAAGTAATTGTAATTGTGGTAATGTAAATTTTTTCGGAAGCAATTCAAATCCAACAGGTTGAATTCGCACTCGTTGTCTCAATTTCATTAATGCGTTATCAATGATTTTATTATGATCAAATGGTAAGTTCGGAATTTTATTTAATTTCACCCATTTTACATCCTTGATATTAAGTCCTGGATGTAAATCATAATTATCAGGTGAAATTAGAGCGAAATAACCAACTGTAAAAACTCTTCTGTCTGGATATCTATGTAATCCTCCAAAGGCTGCAATCTGTTTCATGAAAATTTTATTTACTCCGGTAGTTTCAAATAGAATACGTTTGGCACTTTTATCCAATTCTTCTTCTTTTAGAATGAATCCGCCAGGTAAAGCCCATTGCCCGGTAAAAGGATCAAAACCACGTTTAATTAATAAAATTTCTAATTCATTATTTTCAAAACCAAAGATTACGCAATCGATAGAGATATTATTTATTGTTTTTTCAATATCATGAGACATTTATTTTTCCTTAAAAAAATCATCTAAAATTTTACTAAAGATAATATTTTTAGTTTGAAAATCCAACTATTAGTGTAAATTTTACACTAACCAAGTTAAAATAAAATATTAGGAGGAATATGTATAGTATTGGTTATGATATAGGAAGTTCTTCCATCAAAGGAACAATCCTTGATTTGGAATCTGGAAAAATGATTATTTCTGCCCAGTATCCTGATCATGAAATGGAAATTAAATCACCTCAGCCGGGATGGGCAGAGCAACATCCTGAGAATTGGTGGCAGGCAGTAAAAAAAGTTACAAAAATATTATTGAAATCATTTTCAATAGGAAGAAATCAAATAAAATTTATTGGGATTTCTTATCAAATGCATGGCTTGGTACTTGTTGATGAAAATGGTGAAGTATTACGTCCAGCAATAATCTGGTGTGATAGTAGAGCTATTGAAACTGGCAATGAAATTTATCTAAAAATGGGCGGAAAATTTTGTCAGGAAAATTATCTGAATTCTCCTGGGAATTTTACTCTTTCTAAATTGAAATGGGTCAAAAATAATGAGCCTGAAATATTTACTAAAATTAATAAAATAATGTTGCCAGGTGATTTTATTGCCATGAAACTTACTGGTGAAATCCAAACAACTGTTTCTGGTTTATCAGAAGGTATATTTTGGAATTTTAAAACTAACAAAATTGCAACTGAAATGTTAAAAGAAATTGAAATTAATGAAAACTTGATACCAGATATTGTCGATACATTTTCAATTCAAGGTGAAATTACAACACAATTTGCAAAAGAATTTGGATTAAGTGAAAATGTACAAGTCTGTTATCGTGCTGGTGATCAGCCCAATAATGCTTTTTCATTAAATGTCCTGAAACCGGGTGAAGTTGCTGCTACTGCCGGAACATCTGGTGTTGTTTATGGCGTTTCTGAAAAAGTGGCGTATGATGCTCAGTCCAGAGTAAATACTTTTGCTCATGTAAATCATCAGAGATATGAACCGCATCTCGGTATTTTATTATGTATTAACGGTTGTGGAATTACAAATTCCTGGTTTAAAAAACATATTGGGAAACATGATTATAATGAAATGAATAATCTCGCAGAAAAAATTCCCATTGGTTCAGAAGGATTAAGTATTATTCCTTTTGGTAATGGTTCTGAAAGAATCCTGGTAAATAAAAATCCCGGATGCAGTATTTCAGGATTGGATTATAATCGACATAATGAATCTCATGTGTATCGGGCTTCTCAGGAAGCAGTGGCCTTTTCCTTTTGTTATGGTATGGAAATAATGAAGAAAATGGGAATTGATTTGCAGGTAATTCGTGCTGGTTATGCTAATATGTTTCAAAGTCCGGTTTTTCGGGAAACTTTAGCCAATGTAAATAAATCTGTAATTGAACTATATAATACCGATGGTTCTGTAGGTGCTGCCAGAGGTGCAGGAATTGGTGGTGGCTTTTACAAAACTACTGCTGAAGCCTTCCAAAATCTTAGGATAATAGATAAGGTTGAGCCTGATCCTGGTAAGTATGATGAATATTTTAATGCTTTTACAAACTGGAAAAAACAATTAGAAAAATTTATTTAAAATTCATTAAAAAGGAGTATAAAATTGAGTGAATATTACAAAAATATAAATAAGATAAAATATGAAGGTAAAGAGTCAAAAAATCCTCTCGCCTTCAAATATTATGATGAAAACAAAATAGTTGCTGGTAAATCATTGAAAGAATATTTACGATTTGCAGTTGCGTATTGGCATAGCTTCTGTGGCGATGGTGGAGATCCATTTGGTGGTGCAACAAAAATATTCCCATGGAACCAAGGGAAAGATGCAATTACAAGAGCAAAAATGAAAATGGATGCAGCTTTTGAATTTTTCACAAAACTTGGAGTTCCATATTATTGTTTTCATGATTTTGATTTGATTGAAGAAGGAAGTTCAATATTGGAATCAGATAAACGTGTTTCACAAATTGTAGAATATGCAAAAGCGAAACAGGCAGAAACAGGCATAAAATTATTATGGGGAACTGCTAATGTTTTTTCTAATGCTCGTTATATGAATGGTGCTTCTACAAATCCAGATTTCAATGTTGTCGCAAATGCCGGAACTCAGGTGAAACGAGCATTGGACGCTACGATCGCTTTGGGTGGTGAAAATTATGTATTTTGGGGCGGACGTGAAGGTTATATGTCTTTACTGAATACTGATATGAAAAGAGAAAAAGAACATCTTGCCCGTTTTCTTACTATGGCGAGAGATTATGGACGAAAAAATGGTTTTAAAGGTACATTTTTGATAGAACCGAAACCAATGGAACCTACAAAACATCAATATGATTTTGATAGTGAAACTGTTATTGGATTTTTACGTCTCCATGGACTTGAAAATGATTTCAAATTAAATATAGAAGTAAACCATGCAACACTTGCCGGTCATACTTTTCAGCACGAACTTCAGGTTGCTGCTGATGCAGGAATGCTTGGAAGTATCGATGCAAATCGCGGTGATTATCAAAATGGTTGGGATACTGATCAATTTCCAATAAATCTTTATGAAACAATTGAGGCTTTTCTTGTGATTCAAAAAGCAGGCGGATTTAAAACTGGTGGAGTAAATTTTGATGCAAAATTACGTAGAAATTCCACTGATATTGATGATATATTTATTGCACATATTTCAGCAATGGATACTTTTGCCAGAGCATTAATAGTTTCTGAGGATATTTTGAAAAACTCTGATTATCAGAAATTAATTACAAAAAGATATGAATCATTTGATAATGGTATAGGTGCAAAATTTGAAAAAGGTGAATTGTCATTGGAAGATTTACGTGAACATGCCGTAGCAACTGGTGAACCAAAACAAACTAGTGGTAAGCAAGAATTATATGAATCTATAATTGCTGCGTCATTTTAGAATAATTTGTTTTTTTACCGCAGAGGACGCGGAGATCACAGAGAATATTATTTCAAACAATTTTGGTTGGTATGATAAATTTAATTTTTACAATAGTCGCTATAAAA
>JAOZSG010000040.1 GCA_029939785.1 Fidelibacterota bacterium
ACTAAAAAAGGTAAAACAGTCATTATTGTTGAAGAAGATAAAAAAATGTGCAAAGAACTATCTGAAAAATTAGATAATGTTATGATTGTTCATGGTTCAGGTACTGACAAAAATGTGCTGGAAGAAATAGGTGTAAATAATAGTTGTGTTGTTGCTACTACAAGAGATGATGAATATAATATTATTTCTTCAATATTTTCAAAAAACAGGGGATGTTTAAAAAATATTTGTCTGATTAGAAATGTTGATCTTGCAGCAACTATAACGCAACTTCCGGAAATAGATACTGCATTTTCTCCGGATATTTTGACAACTGGTGAAGTTTTACGTTTTTGCAGAAAGGGTGATATTATTACTGTAACATCTTTTTCAGAAATTGATGCAGATATCATGAAAATCAAAATATCAAGCCAATTATCAATAATAGATAAAACTTTAGCTGAGATTGACTTTCCTGATGGTTCATTGGTTGGAGCAATTATTAGAGATGAAAAAGTTATTATTCCTACTGGAAATGACAAAATATTATTCGGTGATATTTTGATGATATTTTCGATACCTAAAGCAATTAATGATATTGAATCAATGTTTTCTATGAAATGATTTTGGAGATTGATTTGAATTGGAAAAGTGTATTACATATTCAGGGTTTATTACTAATAATTTTAGCAATGACAATGTTATTGCCTCTTTCTTTTGCTATTTATTATAAATCGGATGATATATTGGCATTGTTAATAGGGCTTGGAATAAGTTTGGGAACAGGAAGTTTTTTCTTTACTGTTTTTCGATCTCATAAAGTTATTAAATCAAAAGAGGGTTTTGTAATTGTTACTTTAGGATGGATTTTTGCCACTATTTTTGGAGCACTTCCGTTTTGGATCCACGGCTCTGTAGGACCATACATTGATTGTGTTTTTGAAACAATGTCCGGTTTGACTACAACAGGTTCAACTATCCTGACAAATATTGAAAATTTACCGAAAGGTTTAATGTTTTGGCGAAGTCTGACTCATTGGTTGGGAGGAATGGGGATTATTCTGCTCACCATTGCTATTTTACCAATACTTGGATTGAGCTCTGTGCAATTGTTTAAAGCAGAAGTTCCAGGTCCGACAAAAGATAAGATAAGTCCAAAAATTAAAAATACAGCGAAAATATTATGGATGATTTATGGTGGAATGACAGTTGTCGAAACTGTATTATTAATGTTCGGCGGAATGAATTTTTATGATGCATTATGTCATACATTTGGAACTCTTGCAACCGGTGGTTTTTCCACATTAAATTCTTCTATAGCCGGATTTAATAATTTGTATATTGAAATTGTTATAATTATTTTCATGTATCTTGCAGGTGTTAATTTTGCTCTTCATTTTCATTTATTACGTGGTAATTTACGTGATTTTTTTGGAAATCGTGAGTTTCAGTTTTATACAGGTGTAATTTTTATTGCTATTATATTTATTACATTAAATATTCATTATCATCAATATTCTGATGAATTTATTAAGAATTATCCTGAAGTAGAGTCATGGACGGGTAGTATTGGGAATTCACTTCGTTTGGCATCTTTTCAGGTAGTTTCTATTATTACAACAACTGGATTTTGTACTGCAAATTTTGATCTTTGGCCTAATTTTTCGCGGTTATTTCTGGTTATCTTAATGTTTTTTGGTGGATGTGCTGGTTCAACAGGTGGTGGAATGAAGCAAATCAGAATTATGGTTGTGGTTAAATATCTAAAAACGGAGGTTTTAAAGCTAATAAATCCACGTGCTTTTTATTCTATCAGAATTGGCAAAGAGGTAGTTCAAAATTATGTTGTTCGAAATATTATTGCATTTTTTATTATATTTATCAGTTTTTTTGTAATTATTTCACTTTTTTTAACTTTTATGGGATATGATATTGTGACATCATTCACAGCATCGATTGCTGCTTTGGGTAATATTGGTCCTGGATTAGCCAGAGTTGGAGCAATTGAAAATTTTGCTTTTTTTGACCCGATTAGCAAATTGGTTTTAGTTTTCGCGATGTTATTGGGAAGACTGGAACTTTATTCCGTCTTGATTCTCATTTACTTTTTGATTTTTAATAAGAGATATTAAACAGGAATCATCTATCCAGATTTCACTTTTTTTTACTTGGTTTAGCAGAATGATTGACAGCAGAATGATTAGCCCTATGAGAAAATTTAAGATCTGCTAAAACTGACTATAGTTTCATAAGTGAATACAGAATAACTATACTACTGATGCTAATCTCAATAATATTATTGGACACTCGTTGTATCAGGTACATTTATTTTGATACTTGTTGTGTCTGGAACATTAATATGATTACCGGGTTTTGGTCTGCAAGAATTACCAATAATCATAATTCCAATAACAATAACAAAAAATAATACTAATTTCTTCATGATAAGCCTCCATGGTTTTTTTAGTGAAAGGATAAGCAGAATTTATTGGAATTTTTTATTCTCTGCTGTCCAATCAGTTTTTATAATCTCCGACATAATCTTATTCTATCCTAATTTTATTGATAAGAATATTTGCTTTTTTATATTTATTGTAATCATTATCAGCATTCTGCCAATAATATAAAGCATTGTTTAAATATTGTATTGCCATTGTTGTATCTTGGTTTTGTAAATGAAGAGTACCTATAGTAAAAATAGTTTCACTCCAAAGTTCGCCAGTCCAGAGTCCTCCTTTTCTATGGGATGGAAGATAGGACATGAAGATTTCACCTTTGTGATTAAGAATTTTTCTGTATTGTTGAATAGCTTCAGCAATATTAAAATGAGAAGTACAAGAAGCAATTTTCTTTTGAGTCAACCAATAGATAGGATCTCCACTATACAATTTTGTGATTTTTTTATAGTGTGTAATAGCATTTTTAAACTCACTTTTTGCACAAGAAATTTCACCAAGAATAATGTTTTTATATGTTGAACGTAATTTTGTAAAAAATGGATCATCAGAATCAATATTTTCTATGATTTCAAAAGCTTTATCATAATAGCCCAAATCAGCAAGACTTAATCCGGCTAAAAATAATTCAAAATATGGGGATTCACTCAATTGTATGGTTTTTTCTATTCGCTGAAGATAATTATCCTTATTTCCTTTTATTTTTTCCATTTCTGCAAGTAAATATTGAAAATAGGATTCTTTTTCTGGACAATTCAATTCCTGACATATTTTAATTCCTGCCAGACATTCATTGTATGTTTGTTTCAATTTTCCTTGAAAAAAATAGAATCCTGCAAGTCGCGTATGAATAGTAATTTTATTGTGTTTATCTGATTTTTGATAAATTGATTTAAGCAAAATTTCAGTAGAGTCTATTTTATCAGACATCCAAAATAATTGTGCAATATTACCATTAATTGAAAGATAATTTGGACGTATTTTTTTACTTTTTTTAAAATATTTTAATGCTTCATCAGTATTTCCAAATAAAGCATTAGTAAATCCTATATTATTATAACACATAGGTGCTTGTGTTGTGTCTAATTTTATACATTTCATATTTGATTCAATCGCAGTTTCATAATCACCAATTTGCATTGCTAAATGTCCAAGCATACCATGTCCAATAGCATCATTGGGATACAATGATGTAAGATGTTTTGCATATTTAAAAGCTTTTTGATAATCGTATTCAAAAAAAGAGCCATAATAAATAGTTAAAATACAATATTTTTCCTTATCTGAAACGCGATCAATCAATGGTAATATTTTTTTATGATAATATATAGCTTTATCATGATTACCTATTTTTCTGTAGTTATAGGACAGATTGCTAATTGCAGATGTAAATAATGAGTCTATTGATATGGCTTTCTCTAAAAAAATAATAGCCTTATTATAATTTCCCTGACTTTCTTGAAAATCGGCTTTTGTATATAATTCTAGTGCTTCCAGAGATGATGTCGTAACATCTTCCAAAGGTCTCATTGATTTAGAGATACGTTTTTTTGATTCACCTAGATCTTTTCTGATATGTTTTGCAAGATAATCAATCCCGTTATACAATTCTTCCAGTTTTTTGACTTCAATACGGCGTGTTTTTAAAACCTCGCCTGTTAATACATCCATAATTTTATACTTTAATATAAAATATTTCCCGAGAATTGAAATATTTCCTGCAATAACAATTGAAGTATTTTCTCTACGAGCAACCTCTAAGGAAATTTTTTCATCCAATTTTTGATTATCTGGTAGTTTCATACGTTTCAGTGCAACTAATATTTTATTTTTTGTTAGAATATTAATAAATGGAGATTGACTAAGAGTTATCTTAAGAGCTTCCGAAAGTGAATGATCCAGAAACTTTTCGCCTGTTGTATTTTCAAAATCGGCAATAAGAATATAATCACCTTCATTATAAGGAATTTGTGATTTTAAGTTGTTATGTGTTATAAAAATAGTAGATAAAATAATAATAATTACTAAAAATGGAAACAATGGTCTGTTAATTTTACTTAAATAAAATGCTTTTGAAGTTATTAGAGATTTTTTTTGTTTATTTTCTTCTAAGTGTTGAATTGGAGGAATTTTATAAACTTTGATTGGTTCTTTAATATTTTTAAAAGATCTGTATCCAACATTTTTATAATTTAATGGTAAATTATCTTTTATTAATTCATAAACGGTTTCGGAAATGCATATTCCTCCGGGATCAGAAAAGGATTCCAGTCTGGATGCAACATTAACGCCTTCACCATAGATATCATCACCACTAATTATTACATCACCAAGTTGGATTCCGATTCTAATATGAAAAATTTCAGATTCAGCACTATTTTTATTTAATTCAAATAATTTCTTCTGTATGCTTAGGGCACAATTTACAGCATTTAATACACTGGTGAAATCTCCCATTATCGCATCACCCATAGTTTTTACAACTCTACCGTCATAAGAATCTACTATAGGATTAATTATATGAGAATATTTTATTAAAAGATTGAATGTACCGTTTTCGTTTTCGCCCATTTTTTTTGCGAAACCTTTAATATCAGTAAACATTATTGCTGAAAGTTTTCGTTTTTCAGTGTGATTAATTTCTTTGGACATTCATATTTTCTGTGTTGTTATTTTAATAATATACTTTTGTCATGCCTTTGTCAATATATTTGTAAAATATTAATTTAAATAAATTGAATGTGGAGGATTAAATGATTGATGTTATTACTGCTCTGGCTATTTTTATTGTAATAATTGCAATAATGATTTTGCTACGTATTAAAGTATTAAAAAATACTGAAATTAAACAGACTGACATTCTAATTGCAATTATTCCGGTTATTTTATGGTTACTATTAACAGGTAAAATAACAGAATTTGAATTTGGTGACCTGAAAGTTCAAACAGCATTTTTGGAAGCATCAACTTCTCCAATTACCAGGCAAATTACACCTTTAAAACTTCCTGTCAGATCATTAAGTATGGATCCAAAAAGAGGAGTAGAACAAATCCCAAGATTAATTGAAAGTAGGACTGAAGCACTTTTATTTGAGTTGGGATATGGTCGTTATTATGGACCGGCAATCGAAGAATATTTAATTCAACTTTGTGATTATAGTTTTTTCAAATACATCATTATTGTGGATGCTCAGCAAAAATTTGTTGGTTTAGTAGATGCGAAGCAATTAAATGCTACATTTACGAGTTCCAATCCGGGGTTTAATTCTCGTGATTTTGCCAATTGGATAAATAATAACCAGACTAATGCTTTATTAAGATTACCTGGCCTAATAATGTCTGAAAACGCAATCAGGAAGGAAATGAATAAACAAACAGTACTGGAAAAAATGGAAATACTCAATATTGATCTTTTACCTGTAATTAATGAAGAAAACAAATTTGTTGGAATTATTGAAAGATCACGTCTTACAGCAAGTTTAATTATAGAAGTTGCCAATAAAGTGAAATAGATATATTTTATGCTTGACACTTGAATTGTTTTTTTTTAGGATATCATCAAAAAACACCTTGCATAAAACAGTACTAATTACTTATAATCCATTCATGATTAATATACAAAATAAATTGAAATTACTTCCATCCAGTCACATAGTTTTACAAAAACTTGATAAAGTAAAATTAAAACATAATTTTCTTGTTGAAATTATACGTTTTGAAATAGATGGAATACGTTCTGAGATACTTAATAATTCATACTTTTCTACTAAAGAAATAATTTTAGAGGAAGTTATAAGTAGAGTAAATAAAACCGTTGAAAACCTTGTTGAATCACCAATAAAAAAAGTGATAAATGGAACTGGTATTATCCTTCATACCGGACTTGGAAGAGCACCTTTTGGTAATGAAATTCTTAAATATATATCAGGAAAACTTTCGGGTTATATAAATCTGGAATTTGATCTGGAAACAGGGAAAAGAGGGCAGCGATTAGATTTGGTTGATAGTTTTTTCAAATTACTAACATCTGCTGAAAGTTCTGTTGTCGTTAATAATAATGCGGCGGCAGTATTACTTGGAATAAATACATTGGCAGCGGGAAAAGAAGTAATAGTATCACGTGGACAATTAGTTGAGATAGGTGGCTCCTTCAGACTTCCGGATGTCATAGAAAAAAGTGGAGCAAAACTAGTCGAAATTGGCACTACTAATAGAACACATCTTCAGGATTATAAGAAAGCAATAAATTCAAATACAGGTGCAATTTTAGTTGCTCATCCATCAAATTTTAAAATTGATGGATTTACAAAAATGCCTGCAGAAGAAGAGATCATTGCACTTGGAAAAGAACACAAAATTCCGGTTATGATGGATCTTGGAAGTGGTGCATTGTTTTCACCAAAAAAGGCTGGATTGCCAGATGAATATGTAGTATCAGAAATAGTAAAAAAAGGATTTCAATTAATCAGTTTTAGTGGTGATAAATTATTGGGAGGTCCACAGGCTGGAATAATCGTAGGACAAAAAGAATGGATTAACCCAATTCGTGAAAATCCATTAATGCGGGCTCTGAGATGTGACAAACTTATTTTGACTTCACTGGAATATACAATCAGGCAATATTTAACAAATCAATCAATTCCATCAATTCGCACCTATGAATTATTTACTGTACCGATAAATGAGTTGAAATATAGAGCAGAAAATATATTCAGACGTTTAGGTGATAAAATTATTCGTGATTTGGGAATAACAATTTTAGATACACAGGTAGAAGCCGGAAGTGGTTCTATGCCAACAGAATTAATACCCAGTATTGGAATTATGTTCAATTCAAATGTTTCAGAAGCAACATTGGCAGAAAGATTTAGAAAAACTAAAAATCCGATTATAGGCTATATAAATAATAAAAAGTTCATAATTGATTTAAAGGCAATTTCTAAAGAAGAGATTGATACTTTGATAGATTCAATTAAGGAAGTTGCAGGGTCATTGTATAAATAATATTTTTATACATGATCAAAACAGAAGCAAGCAAGAAAAATTATATTGCAGAATGATAAAAACACGAATTTTAAATCCAGCATTACATTTGTTACAGAATTATTTTTTTTATTTTTCTGCTAAATTCCATTCGTTCCCCAAAACCCTCTTTGGGAATGCCATTGAACTTATCTGTTTGTCGAAATAAATCTCTATACTTCATGTATTTCCAGTTCACCTATATGATGAACACTTGGAATATTTCCTTTATTGAAAACTGGTTATACTCACAATTCAACCTGTTTTCACCGGATTATTTATAAAATGACCAGAAGAATAAATGATTGATTTATAATCTCAGGAATAAAAAGATGTTGATAATCATCAGGTCAAACAGGTTTCAATTGCAGAATGCTCGTAACCCGGTCATTCCTGGCCGGATTCCTTTGTTTGGTTTAATAAATTGTCATTATGAAGTGTCGCACCTAAAGGTGCTTTGGTCTTAGGATTGTTAATGATTTTTACAAATAGTTCCGCACCTCTGGTGCTATGAAAATGTGACATAATTTTTCTTTCTTCCAAATACAGAATCACGACTCTATTTGTAATATGTCAGATACTTATGCTCGTTTCCAAAGCCCTCAGGTTGTGTAAGTTGTCACTTCGGAGTCTCGCTCTTCGATCCGTCAAAGCCGGACTTATAAGCACGAGTGTGACAGAGTTGTGAAAAAACGACATTTTCACACAGCCTGCCTTCTTTGGGAATGCCATTTAACTTGACTGTTCTGTGAGGATGTTAGTAAACACGGGTTTGGTAACCAGTGTGATTAAAACTAAGTTAAAAATTCCATATAATTATCCGTTGATATTATTTTAGTCTTACTATTTGGGTAAGCATTTAAAAAACTATTTGGAAATTTGTTTTTCTTGTTTTTATTCCATTTAATTTCAAACCCGGATAATATTCCATTTTTTTCTTCTATATAATCAACTTCCTGATGCTGTTTTGTCCGCCAGAAATAACAACGAATGAAATTATCTCTGTTATGCATTAATTTCATTCGTTCACTTATGATGAAATTTTCCCATAATCCACCAATATCTGTTCGCATATCTATTGAATTGAAATTTGATATTAAAGCATTCCGAATTCCATTATCATAGAAGTATATTTTTCTACTTTTTTTGAGTTCTGTTCTTAAATTTCTGGAAAGGGATTTTAATCGAAAAATTACAAATGATTTTTCCAGTAAATCCAAATATCTCATTATAGATTTTATATCCATTCCAACAGTATTTGCCAATTCATTATATGATACAGGAGATCCTATTTGTAAAGCCAGAGCCTGGAGTAATTTTTCCAGTACTTCGGGTTTTCTTATGTCCTGAAATGAAAATATATCTTTATATAAGTAACTACCTGAAAGGTTGTTAAGGATTTTTTGTTCTTTTCCCGGGTTATTTATTATATCCGGGTACATTCCATAGATTAGTCGAGTGGAAAGTAGTCTTTTTTCTTCCAAATATGAGGAATGGTTAATCATTTCTTCAGTTGATATTGGAAGTAATGTATATTGGAATTTTCTGCCTGTAAGTGGTTCATTAATTTTGTTTGATAAATCTATAACAGATGATCCTGTTGCTAATATTTGAATATTTGAAATTTGATCGATCATGAGTTTTAAGGTTATACCAATATTTTCAACTCTTTGTGCTTCATCAATAAGGATTAATTTATTGTCACCAATAATATTTTTCAGAACAGTTGATGTTGAATTTTTTAATAATGCTCTGATGTCAGGCTCATCACAGTTTAGGTAGAGAGTTTTTTCTTTTGATGCTTGTTTAATTTGATTCAGTATTGTTGTTTTTCCTGTTTGTCTTGGACCATATATCAGGAATATTTTTTTTTGGAACCAATCTTTTTCCAAATGCTGTAATAATATTCTTTTAACCATAATAAAATTCCTTATATTAATAGTTAAATATATAACTTTACTGGAACATAATCCAGAAAAGTTATAACTATTTTGGATTATGTTCCAGTAAAGTTGGTTTTTGTGGAATATGTTGATTCTTGCATTGACATGGTCAATGTACTCCAAGAACAATTCCAGAAGGATATAATAAAGGCTTAAAATTGTTAAAATAATTAAGGTATAATATACAAAATTCTGTTAAGTTTAGCGTTGTTTTAAAATAATAGAATAAAGATGTTTATAGATGACTAATAGCAAAAAAGAAAATAAAAAAGATGTTGAAGAAATGGGATTTCTTGATCATCTTGAAGAACTTAGATGGAGATTGATTAAAATATTGATAGCAGTTGTTGTATTTGCAGTTGCATCATTTATAGTCTCTGATTTTTTTATTGAATTATTACTTTTACCATCAAAAAGAGTAGAGTCGGAAATGATAATTCAGGTGTTAAAAATACAGGGAATGTTAATGTTGAAATTCTGGGTAGCATTTATAATGGGTGCTGTATTTTCTATACCGGTAATAGCTTATCAATTTTGGGCCTTTATCGCTCCGGGAATGTATAAAAGTGAAAGAAAATGGGGACCTGCACTTGTCATTAGTATAACTCTATTTTTTCTTGTCGGTGCTTCTTTTGCCTATTTTGTAATTATACCTTTTGCTATGGATTTTTTAATTGGGATTGGAACAATAGACATTAAAAAGCAGATTTCTCTTACGTATTATTCCAAATTTGTTTTACAATTGATTGTTGCTACAGGAGTTATTTTTCAGATGCCTGTATTATCATTTTTACTGACAAAGATGGGGTTTATCTCAAAAGAATTTCTTAGAAAATATTGGCGATATGCTGTAGTTATTTCTATGATACTGGCTGCATTTATTACGCCTCCTGATCCTATTAGTATGTTGATGATGGGTATTCCGTTATTATTTTTATATGAATTAAGTATTATAATTTCGGGTATTGCGGGAAAAAGCAAAGAGGAAGAAGATTAAAAGGATAGTAGTAATATTATTATGATAAAATCATCAGTAGAACTATTGTTTAACCCAATATTAAGTGAATTAAAACTTAGTCATCAAAGATTTTCTGATCTTTTTGTTTCTGATGTATATATTATTGACAAAGCGGTTAAATATTTACAACAGCAGAGCAGTAAAAAATTACGTCCGGCGTTTTTGCTATTATCAGCAAAAATGTGTGGTGAATTAAATGATTTTTCTATAATTAATGCAGTTATTGTTGAAGCTCTGCATTCTGCCTCTCTTATTCATGACGATGTGGTTGATAATTCAAGTACAAGGCGAGGAGTTGCTTCTTTAAAGGAAATATATGGAAATAAAGGAGCTGTTTTATTAGGTGATTATATTTTTAGTAAATGTATTTTGATGCTTCTGGAATATAAAAATTTTGAGGCTCTTGAATTATTTGCAAATTATGTAAACCAATTATGCCTTGGTGAATTGAAACAATTCGAGGAATTGGATTATCGGAATATGGACGAACGTGAATATTTAAAACGAATAGAACAAAAGACATCTTCATTATTTTCTGTTGCTTGTGGACTTGGAGCGATTGCAGTTAATGGTAATGAAATAATGAAAAAGGATTTAATTGAATTTGGAAGAAATTTTGGAATTGCTTTTCAGATAAAAGATGATATTCTGGACTATATGGGAAATGAAGTTGAAATAGGAAAACCAATTGGACTTGATATATCTTTTAATAATATTACTGCACCCTTGATTTATGGATATAAAAATGCATCAAGTGATATGAAAATGCAAATTGATGAAATTTTAAATAAAAAAACTAATAATGACAATTTTTTTGAATTACGAGAAATATTAGAAAAAGCTGGTGGATTTTCAGAAGCAGAAGAGAAGATAGTTGAGTATTCTGTTAAATGTGAAACTATTATAAATAATTTTCCATCATCACCTGCAAAACAATCATTAATTGATTTAGTGAAATTTAATCAAAATAGAAGTTTATAATAATTTTAATTGGATTCTTTATTTCAATCAGTTTTAATATAAAATCATACTTAATAGGATAAGAAAAAAAATGTCAATAAAAGTTTTATTTGACTTAAAAAAAGAATATTATTTCAACTCATTATACCCTTTATATAAAGAGTTGTCGAAAGATCCTGATTATGATTTATGGATTAATATAGGTAAGGATCACAAGCGATTTTTGGGAATATTTCTTTTTTCCAATAAAAAGAGATTGCAGTCAACACTTGAAAAACAAGGATATAAAGTCACGGATAAAATTAAAGGGTATGATCTGATTGTTTGTGGTGATGCTCTTAAAAATCCTCAGAAATATGATCAGGATATTGTAAAAATTCATCTGGATCATGGTGTTGGTATCAAAACCTTACGTATAAGGAATATTGTAAAACAAAAAAATCAACATTACCATGTCTTTCTTGAAGGACAATATTGGTATGATTATATAAAGAGTCTTGGATGGGATAATAAGGCAACATTTTATACAAATACAGGAATACCCAAACTTGACCCATTATTTTGGCAGGGATATTATGATAATAAAAAATTAATAAAACAATTGAAAATAGATCCGGCCAAGAAAACTGTTCTTTTTGCACCATCATACAAACCAAGTTGTATTGAATTTATTCGGGAGAAAATAACTGATCTACTGCCTGATTATAATTTGATAATTAAACTGCATCCTTATAGTTGGGGCGGGAAATATGCTTCTCACTCACAACATCGATTTTATGAAAAATTAGCAGATAATTATCAGGAAGTCTTTTTAATACCTGAAAATGATTATGACATTTATCCTTATCTATATTTGGCTGATACAATGGTCAGCGATACATCCAGTGTGATAAATGAGTTTTTAGCAATGGGTAAATTTGGTATTATCTATGTGCTTCCCTTTGAAAAGTTGAATCATTCTGATGGTATGCCTGCTTTATCTATTGATCCAAAAGAATGGTTAAAAGGTGCTTTCCCTCATATGTTTAATCCGGGAGATTTAATACATGCAGTTAAATCTGCTTTAAATCCAACACAAAAAATGGTAGATAAACTTGAAGAATACCGGAATTACTTTTTTTCGGGTCTTGATGGAAAGGCAGGAATGAGAGTAAAACGTGAAATTGACAAACTAATGAAAGATAGAAAATTTTGAGTTTGACTGAAAATCCACAAAAAATTTTAATAATGAGATTAAGTTCTTTGGGAGATATTGTAAATCTGACAGTAATATTTTCAAAACTTCGCAAAAGATTTCCGGAAGCAGAAATTGAATTTTTAGTAAAAAAACAATTTAAAGATATTGTATCACCAAATAATTATGGAATTAAAATAACAGTCTATGATTCAGCAAATGGATTGAAAGGCTGGTTGAAAATATGTAAGGAAAAACAGCAGGAAAATTTTGATATATTTTTAGATATGCACAATAATATTCGTAGTAAACTATTAAGTTTTTACGTTAGAAAAGCCAGAAAATTTCAATATAAAAAACCTTTAATGAAAAGGTTTTTACTTTTTAACTTTCATATTAATTTGTTTTCAAAATCATATAATCTGGTGGATGAATATTTAAAGGTGCTAAAACCATTGGGAATTGAAAATAATCAGCCGAAAACAGAAATCAAATTGTCTGAAGAAGTACTGGTTGATGCTCAAAATATTCTGAAACAAAAAGGTGTCAAGAAAAAATATGCTGTAATATTACCGATTTCAGTTTGGGAAACTAAAAGATATCCTTTGGAAAAATTCCCTAAAATTGCTGATTATCTTACCGGTGAAAAAGATATGGATGTAGTATGGCTTGGCGGTAAAGCTGATACATATTTGAATCAGTTTGATATCAATGCTGAGCATAATTTTAAAATAGTTGGTGAAACATCATTGATGGAATCTATTGCTATTTTGGCAAAATCTGAAATAGTCATTGCCAACGATACCGGGTTACCTTATGCTGCTCAGGCTGTTGGTACACCGGCATTAATAATATTTGGGCCATCTTCAAGAGAAACAAGTGCAGGGTATGTACAAAATGGTAGCATGGTATTGGAAAAAAAAATATGGTGCCGTCCATGCTCAAAAGGTGATCGTAAATGTTTTAGGAAAGAACGATATTGTATGCAATACTCCATGAATGAAATAAATCAATATATAAACAAAATAATTTCCGGAGAATCTCAATGACCATTTGGATGCTGATATATAATATTATAATTGTACCACTTGGAATTTTTATTGTTTCTTTATTTTCACTTTTTAATGAGAAGTTAAAAAAAGGGGTAAAAGGTCGGAAAAAGAGTTGGAAAAAGCTGAAGAATTTCAGGAAGATAAATCCAAATGAGGAAATTTTTCTCATTCATTCTGCATCTCTTGGTGAATTTGAACAGGCAAAACCGGTTATCCGAGGCTTGAAAACAATTCGCCCTGATATTACTATTGTTGTTACTTTTGCATCACCAAGTGGTTATGAAAATGCTGAAAGAATGAATGAAGTCGCATTATTACTTTATTTACCTGTTGATTCTTTTTTCAGAATGAAAAGATTTCTGAATATATTGAAACCGAAAAAAATTATTTTTGTAACTTATGAATTATGGCCAAATTTTATAATTAATGCAATGAAGAAAAAAATTCCGACATACTTAATGTCTGCTAGAATTAGAGAGAATAGTAAAAAATGGTTATTTCCAACCAGAGGTTTTTTTAGATATTTATATAAATCTGTTGATTATATTTTTACTGTCAGTGAAAATGATAAGAAAGTGTTGGAAAAATTAATAGGTGAAAAAGATATTCGTGTTTTACATCTGGGTGATACAAGATATGATCAGGTAATAGAAAGAGCAAAAAAAAGAATTAATAAAC
>JAOZSG010000041.1 GCA_029939785.1 Fidelibacterota bacterium
GTCCAGATCTTTCAATTTCTTGAACACTACTTAAAATAATTTGTTTATCTATTAAAATTTCAGAACCATAAGCAAATTTGACAGATTCGTAAAAAGTGTTTTTTAATACAGAGACTCTATTTCTAAAAATCATAAAGTTATCTCTGCATGCCTACCGATTTCTGTGGTTAGTTTTGCTCTTCTTTTTTATTCATATTTGTCAGAGTAACAAATTCTCTTTTGGCAGAAGCTACAGCTTTGCTGGCTATATCCTGAACTTTGTCATAGGCTTTTTCTTGTTTTTCAGAAAGAAAATTAATCTGCTTTTCCTGAGCCTGTACTCTTTCTTTTAGTGATTCTATCTTACTAAGCAGTAGTTTTTTTTCACCTTCATGTTTTACTTTTAGCAATTCTTCATTTTTATCTTTTTCATATTTTAATGTCTTTGTATTGTTTTCTATTGCATCATGTACTTCTTTTTCCAACGTCTTAGAAAAAGTGTCTATTTTTGCATGTAATTCTTTTAGTTCTTGTTCTCTTGACTGAAGGTTTTCTTCTCGTTCCTGAATTTCCTTTGTTCGTAATGAGATTTCTTTTTCAAAGTTTTCTTTTTTTTCTTTATGTTCTTTTTCTAAACTATTTAACCTGTCCTTCAACATGTTTTCTTTTTGTTCTTGATCACGTTTTAATTTATACTCATATTCTTCTTTTTCACGTTTACGTTTTTTTTCGTTTTCTTGTTTTTCTTCTATCGAGGATTGACGTTTTTGATTTAGTTCATCTTCAAAATCCTGTTTTCTTTTACGCTGAGTGTCAATAAGAGCTGCCAAATCAGAAGCAGCAGTCTCAACTTCATATATTCTCTTTAATTCATCATCCTTTTCTTTGACAGCAAATTTTATACTTTTATAATTTTCCACTTCTTTTTCATATTTTTCTGCTAAATCATTAAGTTTTTTTCCAATATCACTTCTCAATTGATGAATACGTTGAACCGGATCTTTTTTTATTTCTTCTTCTGCAGTTGAAATAGCTAATTCTTTTTCCATTTTTTTCTTACTATTATTAGCATCAAGTATAGTTCTCTGTTACTTTTCAACAATTTTTTTCATGTCTGTATAAGCTTGCAACATTTCCTTTTTTGTATTTCCCATTCCAATAGACTCTACATCTTCCTTCTTCATATCATCTCCTTTATTTTTTTTAAACTTAATTTCTTACCTGAATTATTCAAAGAATTTTTTATTTCCAAACCTTCATTAAAAAGTGACACTCTTTTCAAAACATGTAATAAAAACATAACACTCAAAATATAATCCCTACTTATTTTGTCTCTGAATTATGGCTATATTCTTTATTTATCTATAAATCTAAATTCAGAACTTCGGATTTAACAAAAACTATATTGTCTTAGTATTTGAGTTAATAATTTTCATGGTTGTCATTCATGGTCATTAATAGTCATTGGTAGTCATTGAAAATAATCGATGAGCAGACAATTAATGACCAGATGTGACAATAAATGACGACGAAGTCAAATGACTATGAATGACAAACAAGGACAATTTATATTACGATCATATCGGTTTAACTAATCGATTTTTTAATCTCGGGTCAGGAGTTCAAAAATTATGGCATTATTATTGACAATCAAATGACGGATCGTATTTTTTATTAATGTATCTTTACAAAAGTTGAAATGTTTTATATATTGATTTAATACAAATAATTTTGAAAGGATAAAATATGACCAAAAAAAGTTTAATATTAATAATAATTCTGGCAACTTTGCCGGTTTTAGTTTTTTCACAGGTAAACATCTCACTTCCTGCCTCGATTAATGGAGAGGCTGGCAGTACAATGGATGTAGCATTGACAACTTCAGATTTAACAGCATACAATGTCTATTCTTTTGAATTTGATATTCAATTTGACACCTCACTTTATAAAATAACAGGGTTTAACAAAAGTGGCACTATATCAAGTGGAATGTCTATTGTCGTTAATACAGCCACATATAATAAAATAAAAATTGCTGCAGCTGGATTTGCACCACTCTCTGGTGGCGGAACTCTGGGATATTTAACCTTTGAATTCAAAGGTGTTGGTAGCCTCCCTCTTGTTTATTCCAAAGCTATATCATGTAATGAAGGTTCACCATCAGTTACTACAGATGCCAGCGTGGTTACAGTAACAAGTTCGAATGTTGCTCCATCATTTCAGAATATTCTCCCGGATACTTCTATCATGGAAGAAAGCACACTAGCTTTTACATATACAGCCACAGATCCTGAAAGTGATGCTCTAACTTTTGCATTAGTAAATCCGATTGATAATGCTTCTATAACTTCTAATGGAAGTTTTTCTTTTACTCCGTCAAACACTCAATCAGGTTCATATGAAGTAATAGTATCAGTTTCAGATGGAATTAATACTGTAAAAGATACTGCTGATGTAACAGTAACGGGTCTAAACTTTAGTCCCCAATTCGAATCTGTTTTACCAGACACTTCAATCAATGAAAATGAAAGTTTGAGTTATTCTTATACTGCAAGTGATCCTGAAGATGATCCTTTGACTTTTGCATTAGTAAACCCAATTGATAATGCAACAGTTAATACAGAAGGAAATCTATCATGGACACCTTCCAATACTCAGGCTGGAGTTTATAATATCATCGTCTCAGTTACAGATGGTACAAATACAGTTAATGATACCGCAGTTGTAACAGTTGTCAATGTAAATATTCCATCTGAATTTACATCTACTTTACCTGATACCAGTATTAAGGAAGGCAAAAATTTAGCTTTTACCTATACTGCTTCAAATGAAGACATGGATGACTTAACTTTTGCATTAGTAAATCCAATAGATGGAATGATCGTTGACCCTGATGGTTGTTTATCATGGACTCCAACTTATGAACAAGAAGGTAATTATGAAGTAATTGTTTCTGTTACAGATTCTGATACAACTATTACTGATACAGCAAGTGTAATCGTTGAAGATGGAAATAAACCGCCATCATTTGTAAACACTATATATTATACTATTGTAGTTGAAGGCTCATTATTAACTCATACCTATACAGCCTCAGATCCTGAAGATGATGCTCTAACCTTTTCAATGGGAAATTCTGATATTGATGGAGCAACTATTGATAGTAATGGCGAATTTTCATGGAGACCAACAATACTACAAAGAGGCGATCATATAATAGTTGTTTCAGTCACTGATGGCAATTCAATTGTCAATGATACTTCAAATGTAAAAGTTATTGAAAGAAACTATGGCCCTATTTTCACATCTGTATTACCTGATACAACGATAAATGAAAATACATTACTCGAATTTACTTATACAGCAACAGATGAAAACGATGATGCTCTGACATTTGCATTAGTAAATCCTATTAATGGAATGGCTGTAGCAGCTGAAGGTAGCTTATCCTGGACTCCAAACTTTGACCAAGCAGGTAGTTATGAAGTAATTGTCTCTGTTTCAGATGCTGATACTACTGTAATAGATACAGCAAATGTAACAGTAATTAATGCAAACCGTCCACCCGCATTTACTGTAACACTACCAGATACTTCTGCAATTCAAAACTTACCATTAGAATATATTTACACAGCAATTGATCCTGATGATGATGAATTAACTTTTGTATTAGTAAATACAATTGATGGAATGGCTGTAACAACAGATGGTAATTTATCCTGGACTCCAACGGATCAACAAATAGGTGTTCATGAAGTCATAGTATCTGTCTCCGATGGAAGTATTGCCATAACTGATACAGCAAGTGTAACTGTTCCGGTAAATATTACATTTGAGGTTAATATGTCAATACAGGTTGGCTATGGTGAATTTAATTACTCTACTGATGCAGTTGATGTTGCAGGATCATTTAACGATTGGGGCAATGATGTAATTGCATTAGTTGAAACCGGAAGCGATACTGTTTTTTCTACAACGGTTACGGGATTTACACCAGGAGAAACAATTGAATATAAATTTCGGATTAATTCCAACTGGGATACAGCCGAATTTCCAAATAGCGGTCCGAATAGGGCTTATGAGGTTCCTGCTACAAATAGTGTTTTAACTCATTGGTATAATGATGAAGATCCAAATGTATCTATTGATGAAATGGAAATGCCAAAGGAATTCAGTTTATCTCAAAATTATCCAAACCCGTTTAATCCAACAACGAATATTAGTTATACACTTCCATTTAATAGCCAGGTAAAATTAACTATCTACAATATGCTTGGTAATAAAATAGTCGATTTGGTTAATTCTAATCAAACTACAGGTATATATAATGTATCATGGCTAGCAGGAAATCAACCATCAGGGATATATTTTTACTCCATTGAAATAAAATCTAATGCAGGTAATGAAAGTTATTCTAATATTAAAAAAATGATGCTTGTAAAATAGTATTATGTACTTCTGATTGTTGGTTATTGATTCTCAATAATTGGCAATCAGAAGTTTTTTTTGACCAATTATTCATATTACTTACCATATGGCACCTTCATAATTATTCA
Organism: Fidelibacterota bacterium; assembly: GCA_029939785.1. GTDB lineage: Bacteria > Fidelibacterota > UBA2242 > UBA2242 > JAFGTP01 > JAOZSG01. The sequence goes on from JAOZSG010000041.1 coordinate 4,536, forward strand.
AAATAGTTTGATCTTTTGTAACTAAAAAATCATGATTTAGTGATGCATTAGCGACAATAATTCTGTCAAATGGATCATGTGTCCATACTTTATCTAAAGATTCATTTATTATAACATTAAAATTTTTATCGCATACTTTAAGTCCAATTCTATCAGATAAATCAAATATGATTTCCTTTGATTCATCAGTAATACGTTGAATTTCAAATAAATATTGTAATTCTAAACCTACAATTGGAGAAATAATGATTTCATGTTTATTTATCATTTTAACAGCTTTTTCGCTCAATCTATTTATTTCACCAATATAAAGCCATATAACTACATGTGTGTCAAGGTAAATCAAGGTTTACCTCCTTTTCCCAGGATATATTGATAATTTCATCAGGATTCCCCTTTATTACATTTGGTCTTGACACTAAATTATTAAGTTTGTTTATTTTATGTACAGGTATAATTCTGAGTAATTTCCCATTTTTTTTTATTTCTATTGGGATACCAGTATTTATAATTTCATCAAGTAGTTTGTATATATTGCTTCTCAATTCTGTTACAGTAATTGTTTTCATGACTATCTCCTTAAAGATAACGTACGACATAAATATTTCGTACGTACATTTTAATTAAAATATAATTTAATATCAAGGAAAAAAGATATCTTAAAAAGCAAAAAGTAAGAATTAACATTATACTCTTTGTATTCGGATGATACTTAGGCTTTTTGCTTTTGGCTTTAGGCTTTTGGCTTTAGGCTCTAAACATAACAAACGATTAAAAAGATAAATATCGAACACTTAACATTTCGATAAATCAAGAGTTCCATAATTCATTACTTAATAGTTTTCGATTTTTCTGCTTCTTTATCAATTCAATTACAAACTCTACTGAATCCTCACCTTTGGAATCTGCTTCTTTTATTTTTTGCCGTAATTCCTGTATTTCATTATCTATACGAGAAATTAATACTACTTCAATACAATCATAGGTCAAACCTTTTAAAACTTTTTCCTCTTCTGAAAATAGTGGTTCTGCATCAATAATTAATTTTGACAAATATAATTTTTCTGTTTCATTCCATTCTTCATCATATAAATCAGTTCCTTTAATACTTTTTCCATTATTTAGTCGGTTGATTATTTTTTCTGCTATTGTATTTAATGTGCCATGTTTAAAGTTAGATGAACTAATCCTATCTATAATAATTTGTTCCATTTTAGAATTTTGAGAAATCAGAATAGTTAATAATGTATATTCGGCTTTATCTACAGCAGTTGAAATATGAATCTCGTTTTTCTCATCATTATCTTTGTCATTATCTATGTTACCAAAGCGTGACTTATTTTTATTTCGATAATAATATTTTAATTTACTAAATATTCTTTCTTCATTTATTCCAAGTTTTTCACTTAGACTTTTTACAATAAAATCCCGTGTAAGAGCATTTTCAATTTCGGCAATTTCCTTTACGACAGTCTCAATAAACAAACTTTTTTTTGCAGGTGATTTTAATTGATCTTTATTCCGATTCATTAAAAAACCAATAAAAGTTTGAGCATCCTGTTTTTTCTTTATAAACTCATTATTTCCGAATTTTTGAAGAAAGGAATCCGGATCTTCTTTATCCGGTAATACCATTACATTCACATCAAATCCTGCTTTCAAAAAAATGTATCCCGCACGCTCAGTAGCCTTTCTACCAGCCTCATCACCATCATAGCAAAGCACAACTTTCTTTGCAAATGTCTTCAATGCTTTTGCATGATCAGGATTTAATGCAGTTCCGGATCCTGCTACAACATTTTCAAATCCTGCTGAAAAAATTCTTAGGAAATCCGTATAACCTTCAACCAATATTGCTTCTTCAGACTTTCTGATTGATTCTTTTGAAACTTCAAAACCATAAAGTACACCACGCTTATTATACAACTTTGTTTCAGGTGAATTCATATACTTTGCCGGTTCATCGGGATCCAGTGTTCTTCCACCGAATGCAATAGTACGACCCGAAATATTTTTAATTGGAAACATTATCCGATTTCGAAATCGGTCAAAAAAACTTGTTCCATCTTTTTTTTTGATAAATAGTCCGCTATTTTCCAAAATCTGATCTGAATATTTATTCCTGTCAACATGCTTAAGTAAACCATCCCAGGAAGTTAAAGAATGACCAATAGTAAATTTTTTAATAATATTTTCATCAAATCCACGGGATTTCAAATAATCCAAAGAGTTTTTCCCTTGCTTCGTAAATATTTGTTGGTGATAAAATTGTACAGCATCATTATGAATTTCATATAGAAGAGTCATAAAACCTTTTTGCTCATCAGAAGACTCTTTCCAATCAATTGGAATATGATATTTTTGTGCCAGTCGTTTTAAAGCTTCAACATAATCAACCTTTTCATACTCCATCACAAAGGAAACAGCGTTTCCACCTTTACCACACCCAAAACAGTGATATATTCCACGTTCTGGACTAACACTAAATGAAGGTGTTTTTTCATCATGAAAAGGACACCTACCCATAAAATTTCGTCCTCTTTTATTCAGTTGTACAACTTCTGATACAACTTCCAAAACATCGGCTCTTGCTTTTATTTGTTCAACTATTGATTCTGGAATTCTTGGCATTTTCTCTCTTTATAATTTGTGGCTACACAGATTTTTAGTATATTTATTTAAAATTTTCGTGTGTTTAGCGGGCAAAAAAATAATTATAATTTCACTATTGTGGCTCCTGTACCACCTCTATCAGCATTTTCAAAATAAAAATCTTTAACTCCAGGATACCCCCGTAATAATTCAGTTGTCATTTTTTGCAATGCTCCGGAACCTTTTCCATGAATAATTTCAACCTCATTAAATCCTCCCAGCATAACCTTATCAAGATACTTAATCAAAGCACTTCTGGCTTCATCATATCTCATACCTCTCATATCAAATCTGAATGAAACATTTGTGTCCATGTCTGATAAAAAGGTACTTTGATAGAATTCAGTTTCTTGGTTTTCAGCCTCTGTCAATTTAATTGATTTTTTATCAACCCATAAAATTTTTCCGTCAAGATCCACTCCAATTCGATTACTATTTGCTGAGATTTTTTCAATTACTCCAGTTTTACCAAATCCGGTAATTTCAACATAATCTCCTATTTTAAAAACTTTGGGAGTTTCAATTTTTTGGATAATTTTTTGTTTCTTTTCTTTTTTGGATTTAACCTTTTCAGCTATCTTTTCTACCTGTTTTTTCGCATTAATAATCGTTGATTTTGTAGCGTTTTCTTCTTTTATTTTTTTGACAGTTTTTTCTATTTCAATTCTGGATTTAATTACAAGATTTTCCAATTCAGTTGTAAAATTATCATTAAATTTTGCTTCTTTTATCTTAATTGATTTTACTTTTGAATCATATTCCCCAACAAGTTTGTCTAATGTTCTTTTATTTTGTTCTAAACCTTTTCTTTGCTTTTCAAGTTTTGTTTTTTCTCTGTCAACTTCCGTTAGCAAATTTTCCAATTTAACCCGATCTCTGCCTAATAATTCCTGAGCCCGCTCAATTACTGATTCATCTACACCAAGACGCTTTGCAATTTCCAAAGCATAACTGCTCCCTGGAATTCCAAGTCGAAAGGTATAAGTTGGAGAGAGAGTACTGGTGTTAAAATCCATAGCTCCGTTGGTTACATTTTCATTTGCATCTGCAAAAGCTTTTAATGAACTATGGTGAGTAGTCGCAATTGTGAATGCACCAATTTCAATCAATTTTTCCAAGACCGCCTGACCCAAAGTAGAACCTTCTATCGGATCAGTTCCGGTTCCAAGTTCATCAATCAAAATTAAACTTTTATCTGATGCCATATCAATAAATAATTTCAAATGAGAAACATGAGAAGAAAAAGTTGACAGATCATTTTCAATAGATTGAAAATCACCAATATCAACCAAAAATTTATCATAAAATGGAATTTTACTGGAAAAATCAGCAGGGACATGTAGTCCGCACATAGCCATTTCCCCAAGTAAACCAACAGTTTTCATGGCAACAGTTTTGCCACCTGCATTGGGACCGGTAATTAAGACGATTTTATATTTGTCCGGAACACTAAAGTTTAATGGAACAACTTCTTTATGTAGTGCAAGCAAAGGATGTCGGGCATTTATTAATTTAATCTCCCGATCTATGTTAGAAACAATTGGTGGATTACAATCATACTCTTTTGAATAAACAGCACATGCACGTAAGAAATCCAATATAGATAACAATTTTATATTCACACGAATATCATAGAAATGTGGTCTGATCTGATCTGTTATCTTTGTTAAGATTTTTTTGATCTCAAATTTTTCTTTTTCTTCAAGATCATTTAATCTATTATTTATTTCTACCAATACAATAGGTTCTAAATATGCAGTACCGCCAGTTGCTGATTGTCCGTGAACTATTCCTTTTATTTTTCTTTTTGCATCAGCTTTTAAAGGCAAAACTAATCTACCATTTCGAATTGTAGGATTATCTTCGCTTAACCAGTCCTGCTTTTTTGCATAATCCATTACACGTGAAATTTCACGTTGAAGTTTCACCATTAATTTTTTTATATTTTTACGAATATCAAATAATGCCGTACTCGCTGTATCTTTTATTTCATCTTCATCATTTAAAATCGAATTAATATGTCCATTAATATTCTTCAAAGGTGATAAATCTTGTATTATTTCTTTGATTTCCATTAATAAGTCGGAATGAACATTAAAATATTTTTTAAGATTATTTATAAGAAACAGTATAAGTCGTAAAGATTTTAAAGTTTTGATTTCAAAATATGTCCCATAAACTTTACATCTGATTAATTCATCACGTATATCATTAAAGTCTGTAATAGGTAAATCTTCATTTTCATCCAGTATATCTCTGATTGCAGATATTTTTTTTTGCCGTGATATAATATCTTCAATGTGCTCAAATGGTTCAATTTTCCGAACAAGTTTTTTGCCCGACTCTGATATACTTTTTTCACATATTATATCTCGAATTTGTTCAAACCCTAGGTTTTCAGCATATTGTATCATATCAAAATCCTTGCCTAACTACCATTATTAAGCATAAAAATTTCTCTGATGCTGTCCGATATAACACTTATATCATCATCAATATTAAAAAATTCACTAATAGTGTTTTTAAAACTATGTAACATATTATAGGTAATTGAAGATTCTTTTAATCGTTCAGCATAACCAAACTCTTTAAATACAGATATTAACCAAACAAAAATAGACATTATTAATATTCCCTTAAAAGCACCAAAAAGTAGCCCAAAAGATCTGTCAAGCCAAACAAGTTTTAATGATTTTATTATACTTTGTAATGTCCATGATAATAATAATAGACTAAGATAAATTATCATAAAAACAACAATAAAACCAGATACTGTAGCAACTCCATCTGAAGTAATATTTAGAAAATGTTGTAATACTACTATCCCCAAATAATAATATTTAACAGCAATATATATAGCCAAAATAAAACCGATTAGTTTGATTACTTCTTCAATGAGTCCGTTCTTTAAACCTGAAAAAGCAAAAAATGCAATACAAACCAATACTATTATATCAAAAATTCCATACATATTTTATCCAACCATTAACTCGGGTTTAAAAGTTTCATTTGCTTTTATTTTATCTATCATATTATGTTTTAATTGTTTTTTTAAGTTCATCATTTCTTCTATTTTCAATTTTTTTAAGTTAATAACTGACAACTTCGAAAAAAGTAAAAATTTTAACGCCAGTCAAAAGCCTGGTTTAGCAACAAAGGACGCAGAGACCGCAAAGCCCCGCTGAGATAATTTATTGTATTTTAAAACTATAGTCTCTGCGATCTTTGCGGTCTCTGCGTTGAAAAATACTTTTTTTACGATTTCATCAATAACTGTATTCATGGAGATACCTGAAGTGGAGTGGAAAGTGTTTCCATATGTAATGGTTTATTATACATTTTTTTATCTTCCTTGAAACAGTTTGTTTTATATATTTCTTTAATTATTGATTTTAAAACATTAATAGCTACACTATTCCCAAATTGTTTATAAGATTGTGTTAGAGAAGAGTCGATTTTAAAATTATCAGGAAAGCCTAAAAGTCTTGCACATTCACGGGGACTTAATTTTCTAATCACATTATTAACAAAATACAGTCCTGTTTTTGATCCAACTCCACCACCATATGCAGATAATGTAATAGCGTGACCATAGGGACTATAAATACGTTCTCCTTGTCCCCCTTTGTTAACATAACCTATTTGAATTGGTTTATTAGGTAAGTCTATTTCCCCAAAGAGATCAATTTGTGGAGTAAATTTTCTTGTAAACACAATATCAGGTCTATTTATTACTTTTGCATCAATTGGATTATTTTCGAGAATATCCATTAAACATGTTTTTTTATTATGTGGTTTGGGGAAATTAAACATATTAATTTTTAAATCGTTTCTAAAACATACAATAAAAATTCTCTCTCTATTTTGAGGTAATTCATAATTACTAGCATTTAAAACTTTAATAAAAACGTTATAGCCAATATTTTGTAAACTCTCAATTACAGTTTTAAGAGTTCTTCCACTATCATGTTTTTCAAAATTACGAACATTCTCAAGAAATAATACTTTTGGGTTATGATATTTTATTATACGAACAATATCAAAAAATAAAGTTCCTCTTGTGTCTTCAAATCCTCTTTGTTTACCTGATATAGAAAAAGCCTGACATGGAAAACCACCACATAAGATATCATGTTTGGGAATCTCTTGCTCTTTTATAGTTGTTATATCTCCTTTGGGTCTTATTCCATAATTTTCGTAATATACCTGAGCTGCATATTTATCCCATTCTGAGGCAAATACACATTCAGCACCAAAACTACTCATTGCCTGATGAAATCCACCTATTCCGGCAAATAAATCAATATACTTAATTTTTGTAAGTAACTTATTCATTAAAGAGATCCAATTTCTGCTTTATTCATCTTGTTTCCTATTCAGTAACAATTATACCATTTTTAATATATGCAACCGGTCTGATTTTGTTACGTTCATAAGATAGAATAAAAGCACAGGAGTTAGTTCCAGGCGTATTTCCCTGAAATGAAATATTACGACAAATTCCATGATATATCGGCATAACATTTAATTTTTGTCTGATTGTTTCCCTTGTTAAATTTTTCTGTAAGCAAGATGATAACAGCATTTGCATAGTATCATAACCATATAGTTCAAATCGTTCAGGCTTAACTCCTAACATTTTCATATAATCCGATACCATTTGTTTATAATCCCATGAATCTTCGTCGATATAATAGTCTGAAACAAAAATGAAACTTGTTGCAGTTCGCTTATTTTTTCTTAATAATTCCTCATTATATAAATTACTGCTTCCATATATTTTTGTTCTAAAATTATTGTATTTCAATTGAGGAAGTATATATTCCAAATCACTTGCATGAGAAGGAATAAAAAAACCATCGATTGAGTTAATCAAATATTCCAAAGAATCTTCATCAGGAATTTCAAATTCGATTGAGTCCATTAGACCAGTATAGATTAATGTCTCTTTTAAACTTATACTGCGAACATAATTATCTTCATATATCTGACAGGTTGAATCAGATACAAAAATAAACAATGAGTCAGAATTCCAGGGACTATTAGATTCATTTATTAAAAACATCAAACTGTCTTTCATAGATTTTATTTTTAAATCAAGATGTTCCCGTTTTAACATTAATCCGGAATTTCTAATGTCTTTAAATTGATTTTTTAGTTCCCTTGGTATCCCATTATACCATTGCTGAGATATTATTCGGCCATTGGTTTCATCTATAATTTTACTAAAAGCATCAGTTATACTATTTCCATAATTCTCCAAAGGAGCGATTGTAACAAAATTCTTTTCTCCTGCTATCTGTGTACAATATTTACCAATATAATATCCCATATTATTTATATTCACATTAGCCTGAAATATCCAAGGTCCTAATGCAGTTAAATCATTACCTGTTGCAGTTGGTGTAATCATTGGAATTTTTTTCTGATTGAGTAATGCAGCAACAGCAATTGTATTTTCACTTCTAACCGGACCAAAAATGGCTAATACTTTAGGATTATTTGCAAGATATTCTGCCTGCTCAATACTTCTTACCATATCTCCTTTATTATCCATTACAATTGCTGCAATATTTTTATTTGTCCTCAAACGATATTGATTAATTGAAAATCGTATTCCATTTAATATTTTTTTCCCAACCTCTGATAGCCGACCTGATCCGGAAAGTGGTAAAATTACTCCTATATAATTTTCACTTCCACGCTGCTGTTTTAGTTTTCTTACAGTTCTGTTATATTCAGATTTTTGTGCTTCAATTTTTATTTGTCTGCGTAAATTACGTAATTGATTATATGCTTCTTCCTGATTCCCGTCAAAAAATTTCTTTTCAACAATTTTTAAATTCAGAATAAAATTATAATAATCTATTGTAATGCTATTATTAATATCCTGTAATTCTTCTATTGAGAAAAATAGGTCAACAATAATATCAATTGCCTGGCGACAGCGTGTTTTTAATTGTTCATCATTTGTATATTTCAAAACATTTAAAAAATACATTATTGCATCACTGTATTTTCCATTTGTCATTAATGCATCGCCAATTGTGTACCTGACATCATCCAAATACTTTGAATCATTATGATTAATTTCAAACTCATAACCGGATTCAATAGTCTTTTCAATTTTTTTAAGCCTGAGATAAGTCTTAATTATCATCATATCTGTAACACTTAAATACCTGTTTACCGATTCCGGAATTTTTTTATTATCTTTAAATTTTTCTAATGCTTCATAATATCTGTTTGTATTATATAATTTTACTCCATCCAGAAATGCTTTCTTTTGAATGTCTGTAATCTTAATAATATTTTGAATATTAGTATCAGTATATACAGAATAAGTTGTATCCATAATTCCAAGACTATCAACAATTATGCTGTCAATATAAGTATCGTTTCCAGAAATTACTGTACCACTACTATCTATTTCAACTATTTGTGCATATCCACAAATTGCAAATAAAAGTATAATAAAAATTATTGATAAATATCTCATAATATTTGCCTGATTTTTTATAGTAAATTATTACTATTTATTCCCATTCAATTGTGCCCGGAGGTTTTGAAGTTATATCGTAAACAACTCTGTTTATTCCTCTGACTTCATTAACAATTCTGTTTGCTACTTTACTTAATAATTCCGGTGGCAAGTGTGACCAATCAGCTGTCATTCCATCAAGACTATTGACAGAGCGGAGTGCAATAACATTTTCATAAGTTCGCTGATCACCCATTACACCAACAGTTTTTACAGGCAGAAAGACAGCAAAAGCCTGCCAAACTTTATGATAATAATTAAAATTATGTAATTCTTCAATAAATATATCATCAGCTCTTTGAAGTAAATTTATTTTCCTTTCGGTAATATCTCCGATGATTCTTACTCCAAGACCGGGACCGGGAAATGGATGTCTGTGGATTACTTCATCCGGCATGCCCAACTCTTTACCAATCTTTCTGACCTCATCTTTGAAAAGAGAATCAAAAGGTTCAATCAATTTCATTTTCATGCGTTCAGGAAGTCCGCCAACATTATGATGACTTTTTATTACATGAGATTTTCCTTT
>JAOZSG010000042.1:0-2222 GCA_029939785.1 Fidelibacterota bacterium
CAGGAACTTACTATGTAAACAAATCAGAATTAACTAAAGCAGATGGCCAGTCTCTTGGTATTCTGCGTAACAGTAGAAATGACCAAAATACTATCGGTGCAATTTCAAAATTCAATTACAAAATCAATGATGAATTAAAGATTACTGCAGGTATTGATTGGAGAACTGCAAAAATCGAACATTATCGTGAAGTCCGAGATCTTCTTGGTGGTGAATATTATGTAAAAACTTCTGATGAATTCAATCCAAATGAACAAGTTGGTTTAGGCGACAAGATTGCATATAACTTTACAAATAATGTTGATTGGTTTGGAACATTTGCTCAAGCTGATTATAAAGCCGGTCCTATTACAGCTTATGGTATGGCTGGATATTCAATGGTTAAATATGCTCATGAAAATCATTTCAAAAAAGATGATAGTGGCAACAAAGTAGAACTTGAATCAGATTTCCTTACAGGGATTCAGGCAAAAGCTGGAGTTGGCTATCATTTACTGGAAAATATTCAGGTTTATGGAAACTTTGGCTATGCTGAAAGAGTACCAATTTTTGATAACGTAATTAGTGATTACCTTGCAACAAAAGCAGATGATCCTACAAACGAACAATTCATCTCTGCTGAAGGTGGTTTGAATGTTTATGGTCTTCTTGACAATAAATTAAGTACAAAAATAAGTTTCTATCATACACAATGGAATGACAGAGCAAACTCAAGAACAGTAAGAGACCAAGATGGTACAGAAGCAATTATTTTCCTTACAGGTATGGATGCTCTTCATCAAGGTATTGAGTTAGAAGTAGCCTATAAACCTGTATCAATGTTTAAACTTGATGCCGGATTAAGTATAGGAAAATGGACTATGACTGATAATGTTAAAGGTTCTTACCAAGATTACGATGGTGGAAGCAGCGAAGAAATCAACTATGAATATTATGTAAAAGATCTAAAAGTTGGTGACGCTCCACAAAGTCAATATTACTTAGTTGGAACAGTTTATCCTGTTAAAGGATTATTTGCTCAGGTTGTTGCCAGATATTATGACAATCATTATGCACAATGGGATCCCTTCAGCAGAACTGATCCAGAAGATACACAGCAAAGCTGGATGGCTCCATCTTATACTTTGGTTGATCTTCATGCTTCCTATGATTTACCAATCAGTTTTAAAGGAACAAAGATATCAATCTTTGCACACGTGTTTAATGCATTAGATGTTACATATATCCAGGATGCTACTGATAATAGTAAATATAATTCTTGGGATCAAGATCATGATGCTGATGATGCAGAAGTATTCTTTGGTTTACCAAGAAGTTTTAATATGGGACTTAGTATTAGTTTCTAATATTAAAATCACATTTTTTATTAAAACCCCGGTTTACTTAGTCGGGGTTTTTTTTTAACTTAAAATATATTGGTAATGTTGAAAATATGAAAAAGAAACTATTCATGTACAGGATTAGTAAATATATTTATCCAGAAAATCCTGTCTAATAAAAAAGGACGAATTATGAAAATTAAAAAAAGGTACATTCTATTAATATTACTAAGCATTTTGATTATTTTGGTACCAAAGTTCAGTTTCAAATCTGATAAATCTGAAAAACCTTATGTTATACTTGTATCAATGGATGGATTCAGATGGGATTATCCAGATAAAGTATTCACTCCAAATCTGGATAAAATCGAAAAAATCGGAGTAAAAGCAAAATCAATCCAATCTGCTTTTCCAAGTAAAACTTTTCCCAATCATTACACTTTAGCAACCGGACTTTATCCTGATAATCATGGTATAGTATTCAATGAATTTTATGATCCTAATATCAACAGTTGGTACAGAGTTTCTGATCGTTCTGCTGTTGAAGATGGAAAATATTATGGTGGTGAACCAATATGGGTTACTGCTGAGAAACAAGGTGTTAAAACGGCTTCATTTTTTTGGGTTGGTTCAGAAGCACCTGTAAAAGGAATTCAGCCATCAATCTGGAAAAAATACGAGCATAACTTTCCTTACGAAGATAGAATTGATAGTGTAATTGCGTGGCTGGAATTGCCCGAAAAAATAAGACCACATCTTATCACATTATATTTTGATCAGCCTGATGGATGGGGACATAAAATTGGTCCGGATTCTGAATTAATTAAACCCAAATTAATGTATTTGGATAGTCTTATAGGAATTCTGAGGTTCAAACTCGATTCAATTTGTATGAATGATAAA
>JAOZSG010000042.1:2232-14221 GCA_029939785.1 Fidelibacterota bacterium
ATATGTAGCTTTAATACCCAATTCTATCTCACTAATGATAAAGTTAATCTTATTATTACTACTGATCATGGTATGGGTTCAATATCCGAATCAAAAGTCGTAAAGATAGATAAAATATTAAAACCTTATTGGTTAGAAAAACATGCCGGCTCAAATCCCTTTTATATGTTTGAACCGAAAACAGATTATTTTGATAGTGTGCTAATTGCATTAAAATCATGTAAACATATTAAAACCTGGAAAAAAGAGAATATTCCGGAATATTTACATTTTGGGAAAAATCCAAGAGTAATGTCAATAATATCAGTTGCTGACAGTAGTTGGAGTCTTGTTTATTCCAAAGATGTAAAAGACTATAAAAATTTCAATGGAACTCACGGATATGATCCAACAAATTTAGATATGCATGGTATTTTTTATGCTTTTGGTCCGGCATTTAAAAAGAATTATAAACAAAATACTTTTGAAAATATTCATATTTATACGTTAATTGCTGAAATTTTAAATTTACATCCGGTCCGGAATGACGGAAATATTAAATATGTACAGAATATGTTAAAAGGGAAATGATATTATATTTTTGATTGTTCCTGAAGTTCAGAGTTAACCAGATCAAGGAGATTGGTAAGTTTCACTGGTTTTTTTATCCATTTTTTGTTTATCTTATTTAACCGTTGCTGAATAGAAACATCCTGATCAAAACCTGTCATATAGACAATAGGAGTCGTAATTTTTTCTTGTATCAAAATATTATTAAATTCAAATCCATCTTTATATGGCATTGCTACATCAGATAAAATTATATCAAAGTCACCATTTTTCAATTCTAATATTGCTTTATCTACTGTATCACAAACATGAGAAATAAATCCTTTTTGTTTAAAAAATTCACTATATAATTCAAGAATAATTTTGTCATCATCTACAATTAAAATTTTTTGTGTCATAATAGTTTTGTACCTATAATTTTTATTAATATCATTATTTTTTTTTATAAAACAAAACATTTTTTTTAATATGTGATTTAATTTTAGAAAAATTCTGGTACTGGGTGCTCGATACTAGATACTTAAGAACTATTCCGGCGACTTTCAATGATAATAAATAACCAGTTCCTACAAAACGAACCATGAATCACAATAAATGAGCTGTCATATCATAAGTTTTCCTATTTCTTTTGCAGAAAATTTTATAATTTTAAATACCAGTCAAATATTTGGTCTATGTATAAGGTAGTGTCATCCGCCAACTGGCGGATATGAAAAAAATGATAAATTAAGGCTTTGTCACATTGAGCCAGTCGAAATATGCATCGAAGCACAATGATTGAAAATTGAAAATCAGTCAGATAGAGCTTCGAACATCATTCGATCCGTTACAAGCCGGACTTATAAGCAGGCTCCATTAGGATGACAGAAAAAGTATAAAAAGGAGAGAAGAAAATGAAACAGATTTGCAGGATTTTATTATTAGTATCAACAACATTCTTGTTATTATTTGCTCAAGAATCAAAAAGAGCATTGACTTTTGATGACATGATGACATGTAAACAAATAGGCTCACCAACCATATCAATCAGCGGTAAAACAATTGCTTTTACAATCAAAACTGTAAATGAAAAAGATAATAGCAGCCATAAAGAAATTTATACTATTAAATTTGATGGTTCGGATCTTAAACAAATTACTTCAAATGAATCATCTTCAGGAAGCCCAAAATGGTCTCCTACTTCAAATAATCTGGCATATATTAATGAAAGTCAGATTTGGATGTTATCAACAAATTTGGACAATCCGGTTCAACTTACATCACATTATACTGGTGTGAATTCTTTTATATGGTCACCGGATGGGAAAAAAATCGCTTTTACTTCAAGTGTTTACCCTGAATGCAAATCACAGGAAGAAATAGAACAAAAAGATATAGCTATTGAAAATAATAAAGTAAAAGCAAGAGTATATGAAAACCTGATGTATCGCCATTGGAATGAATGGTGGGATTATAAACGTTCACATATTTTTATATTATCACTGGATACAAAAGAAATAAAAGATGTAACTCCAGGTGATTTTGATGCTCCTCCTATTGCTTTAGGCAGTGGATATTGTTTTTCACCCGATAGTAAAACACTTTATTTTTCCAGCAATCATAATGATGTAATTGCAACAAGTACAGATAATGATATCTGGGCTGTTTCTATAAATGGTGGTGAGCAAAAACTTGTTTCTACCGGCTGGGACAAGCGAGATTTTGGTGGAAATGATCAAAAACCACAATTCTCACCTAAGGGTAAATATCTTTCATTTTTATCTATGAAAGAATCAGGATTCGAAGCTGATAAACAAGATTTAATTCTAAAGAACATGAAAACCGGCAAATTTACAAATATTACAAAAAATCTAATCTATTCAATTTCATCCTATGAATGGCTCCCCAATGAAAAAGAACTTTTATGTCGAATAGATCATGAAGGTCGCTATAAAATATGTAAACTTTCTGTTAAAACAGGAAAACTGAAATTCCTTTTTGAGGAAGGTTATAATAATGATGTACAACTTACTCCAAAAGGCAATTCATTTGTTTTTCTAAATCAGACTTTTTTACGACCTTATGAATTGTTTACAGGCTCAGTTAAAACCGGTAAAGTCAAACAGATCACAGATTTTAATAAAGATGTGTTTGCAAATATTGATATGAATCCTGGTGAAGATTTTTGGTTCGAAGGTGCCGGTGGAACTAAAGTACACGGTTTCCTTATTAAACCTCCACATTTTGATCCAAATAAAAAATATCCCATGGTTTATATGGTTCATGGCGGTCCACAGGGAGCATGGCATGATGGCTGGCATTTCCGTTGGAATGCGGAAATGAGGGCAGATCAGGGATATGTAATGGTTTTAGTTAATCCTCGTGGAAGCACAGGATATGGTCAAGAATTCACAAATGGAATTTCTCAGGATTGGGCAGGCAAAGTATTTACCGACTTAATTAATGGTCAAAAATATGTGATAGATACTTACAAATTTATAGATAGTGAAAAAATTGCAGCAGCAGGTGCATCTTATGGCGGTTATATGATGAATTGGATAGAAGGTCATATGGATGCTTTTAAGTATCCTTTCAAAACTTTAGTTAATCATGATGGCTCTTTTAACCTTTATTCAATGTTGCTCACAACTGAAGAATTATGGTTTCCTGAAAAAGAATTTGGTGGCGTATTTTGGGAAAATGAAAATAATTATAAAAAGTTTTCACCTCATAATTACATAAATAATTTTAAAACACCAATGTTACTGATTCATGGTGAAAATGATTTTCGCCTGGCTTATACCGAAAGTTTAATGCCCTTTACAGCACTTAGAAAAAAAGGTATTGATGCAAAATTAGTAATTTTCCCTGATGAAGATCATTTTGTACAAAAACCTCAAAACAGTCGTTTTTGGCATAAAACAATCTTTGACTGGCTTAACACTTACATTAAATAACAATTAGCATGACGATAAATAAAAAAAATCTATACAAAATTGAGGTTACTGAAAATATTAGTCAAAGACTTGATAAATATTTATCTGAAAAATTTGACCAATATTCAAGATCCGGAATAACCAACCTAATAAAAAAAGAAGCAGTAACTGTTAATAATCACAGAGAAAAAGCTTCCTATAAAGTGCAGGAAAATGATATAATACAAGTAATGATACCGGAACCGGAAAATGATACAATCATTCCTGAGAATATTCCTTTGGATATATTATTTGAAGACGATCATTACATCGCAATCAATAAACTTGCTGGTATAGTAGTACATCCCGGTGCCGGTAACACTTCCGGGACATTAGTAAATGCATTAATGTATTATACCAAAACTCTAAGTCTTGCAGGTGGTAATACAAGACCGGGAATAGTCCATCGTCTTGATAAAGATACATCAGGAGTTATAATATGTGCAAAAAATGATGAAGCACATTGGAAATTGAGCAAATTATTTAGCTCAAGGAAAATATATAAAGAATATAGAACTATTGTTTGGGGGACTCCAAAACAAAATACAGGAATAATTGATACACCAATAGTTCGCAGTAAACGTGAAAGAAAAAAATATATAGTACATAAAGATGGAAAAAATGCTGTTTCCAAATATGAAATTATACAAGAATGGTCAAAAATGTCATTAATAAAGATAATTCTGGAAACCGGCAGAACTCATCAAATACGTGTCCACATGAAACATATCAACTGTCCTGTAGTAGGTGATAGTAGTTATGGAAGTGATACGAGCAGATTAAAAGGATTAAACCTAAAACAATTAACTGTTTCTAAAGCGGTTTTGTCCAATATTGAAAGGCAATTATTACATTCCTACAAAATAGCATTTACACATCCTATGAATAATAATGAATTAGAAATAACAGCTCCAATACCGGAAGATTTTCAAAAAGTTCAGAAAATATTGAATTATGAAGAAAATTTAAAATGACTATTGATAATTTGGTTCAACAATATATACTTTATATAAAGAATGAAAAAGCATGTTCCAAACACACAATAGAAGCATATAGACGAGATTTGAATCAATTAATAGAATTTTATAAAAAATATAACAATAAGGTAACTCCGGATATTACTGATATTACTAAAATATCTATTAGGCATTTTCTTGGAATGTTGACTGAAAAGGATTTACAAAACAAATCAATTGCCCGAAAATTAGCTGTTATAAAAGGACTATGCAGTTTTGCAATTATTCAGGGAATAATTGCAAAAAATCCTGCATCAACAATAAAATCACCTAAACCCGAAAAAAAACTCCCAATAGTAATTACAAGTCAGGAAATTGATAAAGCCTTAAACCTGATTATACCAGATACATTTATTAATAGTCGGAACAAAGCTATAATTGAACTGTTTTATAGTACAGGAATTCGATTAAATGAATTAATATCATTAAAGCAAATTCATGTTAATTATAATAAAATGCTCATTAAAGTATATGGAAAAGGTTCGAAAGAAAGGTTTGTACCATTTGGTCAAAAGGCTATGACAGCACTCAAACTTTATTCAGAATTTAGAGAAAAAAAATATGGAACTATAAATTTCGATAGTTATCTATTCCTGAGCATTAGAGGTAAACAAATATCCAGACAAATGGTTCAGGTTATCGTAAAAAAAATACTGGAAGAGGTATCAGAGCAATTACATCTTAGCCCTCATGTCCTTAGACATTCATTTGCATCACATATATTAGATAATGGTGCAGAATTGATGACAGTCAAGGATTTGTTAGGGCATGAAAGTTTATCCACTACACAATTGTACACCCATGTACAAATAGGAAAAATTAAAGAGATATATAAAAAAGCTCATCCTCATTCATAATAATAAAACCGAAAGGAATTAATATGGAATTAGAAATTACTGTAAGACATCATGAACTACCAGACCGAATTAAAAATTATGCTACAGAAGAAGTAAAAAAACTAGAAAAAATATTTGATAAAATTGTAACTGCAAAAATGATATTGGATAAGCAAAAGGAAGGAGAAATAGTAGAATTAGCAATACATATAACAGGTAAAGATCTTGTAGCCAAAAAAACAGGTGATGAAATTACCAAATTAATTGATAGTGTTGTAGATACTATTGCAAGACAACTTAAACGCTATAAGGGAAAAAGGAATAGTCACTAATGACTGAATATTTAACAGTTGAAAAATTGTTTAATGAAAATGGTAAAAATCTTCAACTTGAAATAATTAATAGTAAAATTGGATTTGAAAGAAAAATCAATGTGCCAAAGGTTGATCGTCCGGGATTGGAATTAACTGGATTTTGGAAATATTTTAAAAAAGAAAGAATGCCTATTTTTGGTATTAAAGAGAAAACCTATTTAGATACTTTATCTCTTGAAAGAATTGAAATTATATTTGAAAAATTTTTTCAAGAAGGAATACCTTGTGCTATTTTTGCTCATAAGATAAAACTTCCTGATATTGTTGCTGAACTTGCTAATAAATATAAAATCACTCTATTTGAGACACAGATGTTGACATCTGATTTAATCCACTTTTTACTTGATTATTTAAGATGGCAACTCGCTCCCAGGTTAAATGTACATGGTACACTTGTTGATGTTTATGGTGTCGGTCTCCTAATAACTGGTCGAAGCGGAATTGGAAAAAGTGAAATTGCACTTGATCTGATTGAACGTGGACATAGATTAATATCAGATGATTCCGTAAGAATAATCAAAAGATCAGATAACGTCTTAATTGGGGCAGGTCATGAATTACTTGGACATCATCTGGAAATAAGAGGAATAGGAATTATAAATATTGCAAAAATGTATGGTGTAAGAGGAATTCGAAAACGAAAACGTATAGAAGTTCAGGTTGAGTTAGATGATTGGAAATCAGGTGGAAAGTATGAGCGAGTTGGCTCAAAAGAAGTCTATAAAAACATTCTTGGAGTCCCTGTTCCAAATATTCAACTGCCTATTTTTCCAGGAAAAAATATTACAGTGATATGTGAAACTATTGCACTTAATCAAATGCTCAAAACCTTTGGCAATAATTCAGCTCAAGAATTTGAAAAAATGCTGGAATTACAAATTCAACAAAAATTGAAATTGAAAAAAATTAATAATTATTTGGAAACAGATTTTGAATAAATGTATATATTAAAATAATTAACATTTTGATAAAAGATATTTCCTAAAAATATTAGAAAGGAAAAATATGAAAAAATATTATTTTACATCAGAATCAGTTACAGAAGGACATCCTGATAAAGTTTGCGACAAAGTCTCAGATGCTGTGCTGGATGCACTTCTTGAGCAGGATCCAAATAGTCGTGTGGCTTGTGAAACTGTCACAACTACAGGAATGGTTATGATAGTTGGTGAAATTTCAACTACTGCATATTGTGATTTACAAAAAGTTGTTAGAAATACATTATTGGATATTGGATATAATGATTCCACATTTGGAATTGATGGAAACGATTGTGCAGTATTGAATTCATTAGATGAACAGAGTGCTGATATTGCAATGGGTGTGGACACTACAGGAGAACAAGAACAAGGTGCAGGTGATCAGGGTATGATGTTTGGATTTGCTTGTAATGAGACACCTGAACTTATGCCATTACCAATTAGCCTCGCAAACAAACTGACTGCAAAACTAACCGAACAAAGAAAAAATGGTACAATTCCATGGGCCAGACCCGATGGAAAATCACAGGTAACTGTTGAATACATTGATAATAAACCCACTAAGATTACAAAAGTAGTAATTGCCGCTCACCACTCTCCAGATGTTACAAAATCAAAAATTGAAGAAGATATTAAAAAATACGTAATTGAACCTGTTTGTGGCAATTTATTAGCACCTGAAACAGAATATTTTATCAATTCAACAGGAGTGTTTATTGTCGGTGGTCCAAAAGCAGATGCCGGACTGACAGGTAGAAAAATTATTGTTGATACTTATGGTGGAATGGGAAGACATGGCGGTGGTGCTTTTTCTGGAAAAGATCCATCTAAAGTTGATAGATCTGCGGCATATGCAGCAAGATATATAGCAAAAAATATCGTAGCTGCAAAACTAGCTGATAAATGTGAAGTTGAACTTGCATATTCTATTGGTGTTGCCGAACCTGTTTCTCTATATGTAAATACATTTGAAACAGGAATCGTCGATGAAACAAAATTAGAAGAAGCTGTTAGAAAAATTTTCCCAACCAAGCCTGCTGACATTATCAAACATCTCGATCTGAAACGTCCAATATATAAAAACACTTCAGCTTATGGACATTTTGGTAGAGAAGATTTCAATTTTACCTGGGAAAAAAGAGATAAAGTAGATGAATTAAAAAAATATTTTAATATGTAAAAAAAAAGGCTGATGTGCTATGAATAATGATTATAAAATCGCAGATATAAATTTAGCTGATTTTGGTCGTAAAGAGATTAAAATTGGTGAACATGAGATGCCAGGGTTAATGTCTCTTCGTTCAAAATACGGAAAAGAAAAACCTTTAAAAGGTGTACGAATAATGGGTTCACTCCATATGACTATACAGACAGCTATATTGATTGAAACATTAGTAGAACTTGGTGCAGATGTCAGATGGGCATCCTGTAATATTTATTCAACCCAAGATCATGCAGCAGCAGCTATTGCAGCAGCTGGCATTCCTGTTTTTGCATGGAAGGGTGAGACGCTTGAAGAATACTGGGACTGCACATTAAAAGCACTCTCTTTTCCGGATGGAAAAGGACCTGAGCTAATTGTAGATGATGGCGGAGATGCTACACTTTTATTACACTGGGGATTAAAAGCCGAAAAAGATGCCTCTTTTCTGGATAGAGAAGCAGGACATGAAGAAGAACAGTGTATATTAAATTTACTAAAAAAAGAATTAGCATCTGATCATGGTAAATGGAAAAGATTTGTCGAAGGCTGGAAAGGTGTATCCGAAGAAACAACAACAGGTGTTCACAGATTATATCAAATGTTGGAAGAAGGTGAATTATTAATTCCGGCAATTAACGTCAATGATTCTGTCACTAAATCTAAATTTGATAATCTTTATGGATGTCGTGAATCTTTGGCAGATGGTATTAAACGTGCAACCGATGTGATGGTTGCCGGAAAAACAGTCTGTGTACTCGGTTATGGAGATGTTGGTAAAGGTTGTGCCCAATCAATGCGAGGTTTTGGAGCAAGAGTTCTTGTTACTGAAATTGATCCTATTTGTGCACTTCAAGCCGCAATGGAAGGGTTTGAAGTAACAACGATGGATGAGGCGGTAAAAGAAGCAAATATATTTATTACTGCCACTGGGAATCTTGGAGTTATTTCAATCGAACATATGGAAGTAATGAAAGATCAGGCAATCGTTTGTAATATTGGTCATTTTGATTCTGAAATAGAAGTATCCAAACTTGAAAAATTCCCTAATATTCTTGAAACAAATATTAAACCACAGGTAGATAAATTTACTTTCCCAAAAGGAAATTCAATTTACTTACTTGCACGCGGTCGTTTGGTTAATCTTGGTTGTGCCACAGGTCATCCTTCATTTGTAATGTCAAACTCATTCACAAACCAGGTATTAGCACAGATTGATTTATGGACAAATAAAGATATTTATAAAGTTGGTGTTTACAGACTATCTAAAGCATTAGATGAAGAAGTTGCACGACTTCACCTGGAACATCTTGGAGTAAAACTTACAAAACTTAGCAAAGTCCAGGCAGACTATCTGGGAATACCAGTAGATGGACCATATAAACCTGAACATTACAGATATTAAAGATGAAAACGTAGCATACGGGCAGGAATGCCCGTGCTACGTTTGATAACATTCTGATAACCAAAAATCCGGTACCG
Organism: Fidelibacterota bacterium; assembly: GCA_029939785.1. GTDB lineage: Bacteria > Fidelibacterota > UBA2242 > UBA2242 > JAFGTP01 > JAOZSG01. Next base: position 11,625 of record JAOZSG010000042.1, read on the forward strand.
ATATTATTTTAAAATGATTTCGACATAAATTGTATTATTTTATGTCAAATCACAAACCCGTTTGACCTTATGATAATCGAATTTATTAATGTTTTATTGTATATCGAAAATTTTCCACACCCAACAGTTTATCATAATTAACCGGTTAAAACTGGTTAAATTGTGAGATCAACCCATTTTTAGCGAAACAAAGTGAGTCATCCGTCAAAGGGCGGACGACGAATTCAGAGCAACCTCTTAAAGAATTATTATAAACTTACGTAGAACTCAAGTTATTTTATCAAACTAAAACAATTGTTTACGATAAATACAGAGTTCTGATATTATTAAAAAATCATACCTTTACAGCAAATCACTGAAATAAAATGAAAAATATACATAAGATAGACAACTAAACTAAATATATTGCTGTCTATCTTTAGTATGTTGTGTGAAATTACGGATTGGAATATATTATACTCATGGTTAAACACCAATTAACATTCAAAATTTTATTATGTATTATTTTTATATTAATTATTTGCAACTCTATATCTGCAGAAGAACAGAGTAATCAAAATATACATGAAATTACAGAATTCAATGAACGTGTAACTGTAGTTTATCAGGATTCCAGAGATTTTCTATGGATTGGTACACCAAAAGGATTATATAGATACGATGGCATTGAATACAAATCATTTAAAATTGATCCTAAAAATAAAAATAGCTTGAGTGATAATTATATTTCATCAATAATTGAAGATAAAAATTCAAATCTTTGGATAGGGACCAGATATGGTGGTTTAAATAAGTTTGACCTAAAAAAAGAAACTTTTACTACTTACCAAAATATTCCGGGAGATAGTCTTTCTATTAGTAATAATACAATTACTAAAATAATAGAAGATGCAGATCATAGAATCTGGATTGGTACACCAACCGGGATTAATATTTTCTATCCAAATAGCAATAAATTTCAACAATTTTTTCATGATCCAACTGATTCAAATAGTATTGGCTATGGACCTGTTACTTCTCTTTTGCTGGATAAAAATGATTTACTCTGGATTGGTACAAAAGGAGGCGGAATTAGTTTACCTAGAACCATCAAACCAGGTAACATTGTTTTTTCTCATTTTCAAAATTCAAAAGCAAAAAACAGTATCAGTAATAATTATATAACTACTTTAAAAGAAGATCACAATGGCACAATTTGGGTTGGTACAAGAAGAGGTCTAAATCAATATTCTGAACGAACAAACGACTATACTCGTCATTTTCATGATAAAAACAATCCAAATTCCATTCCAGGTAATTACATAACTTCGATTTGTGAAACACCAACAAACACATTATGGATTGGCACAAATAAAGATCTGTGTACTATTCAACTTCAGAATGAGAATCAATATTCTGCTAAAACTACAATATTTAAACAGAAAAAAATAAATAAGGAAATATCAAATCTTTTTTGTGATAAAAGTGGTGTTTTATGGATTGGAGCAAAACCAGATAAACTATTAAAATATTCACCTCCCAAAAAATTTATTCATGTTGTCCCTGATAATTCAGACTTTATGAACAATATAATTTTTACAGTTTCCAGTAATGACACCGGCCGTATTCTTGTCGGTACACATAGTGGTGTTTATTCTTTTAATCATATATCTAAAAAATTTACACTATTTCCTTTGATAGATGAATTAAATAATCGAATAAAAATAATAACCAAAATATATCAGGATTCAAAAGGCTCTGTCTGGTTTGGTACAAGACGAGGTCTTTATCAAATGAATGAAAATTACAAAAATATTGTTCATTATTATCATAATCCGAATAAAATTGGAAGTATTAGTAATGATTTTATAACAGACATCATTGAAGATGATTTAGGTAATATCTGGGTTGGCACACAAAAAGGACTTAATAGGTTTATCAGAAAATTTAACCAATTTGATCAGTATATTCATGAAAATGGAGTTGATTCATCTTTGTGTGGTAATTCCGTTCAATGTTTATATAAATCAAAAAGTGGTGATATTTGGATAGGCACAGAACAAAGCGGTCTATGCCTACTAAAAAACACAGAAATAAATAAATATTATCCAAAATTTATCAATTTTAAAAATGAACAAAACTATTCCGGAAGTATCAGTTGCAACCGAATAACTGCAATACACGAAGATAAAAACAATAATTTATGGATTGGTACTGATGGATGTGGAATAAACAAATTTGATTATTCTCAAAACCGGTTTGAATTATTTTTAGAAAATGATGGGCTGACAGACAATTGTATATCAGCCATACTCGAAGACGATGAAGGCTATTTATGGATTTCTACACATAATGGTATTTCAAAATTAGATATAGACAAACAAATATTTCATACATATAATAAAAGCGATGGGTTAAATAAAAATTATTTTATTCAAAACTCTTTTACAAAAACAAATAGTGGCGAAATGATTTTTTCAAATACAAACGGAATGACTATTTTTCATCCAAAACAGATTATTGATAATCCTATACCTGCTACTCCAATTATTACAGATTTTAAAATATTTAATCAATCAGTACCTATAAATCAAAAATTTCTTAAACGAAAAATTCTT
>JAOZSG010000321.1 GCA_029939785.1 Fidelibacterota bacterium
GCAGTAGCCGCATTTACAATGTTTCGTGGGGAAAAAGAAATTATACCCACTTGAATAGTTACAATTAAATAAATGCTTTAGACGGTTTTCACTGATTTCGCCTTCATCCTGGAATTTCATGTTGAATATTGGATACACTAAAGGGAACGAGAATATTTTTTAATATGTTAGACAACTCGGGAATATCAGTTAGAATATAATTGGTAATTTTTAATTGATTTCAGCTACAGCGTGGCGGCTCTATTTGTAATAATTTATTCAGCCACTCAAAAACCATGTATCTTTAGGCACGATACTATTCTATCAAAATTATGATAATAATGTTTACGCTATATTCGGAGTTCTGAGTATTTTCACAAAGCCTCATTACTTTATGAAGAAGTGTAATTATTTATATTGACATTTGGATATTGATTGTTATATATTGGTTAGTGTTTTACAAATAATTAATACAAATAATATTGTTTCTTAGTTTAAAATTTATGGAGAAAGTCTCTCTAATATATAAAAATATTTTAATAAATCAATAAGAAGGAGTGAGAGAAATGAAAAAAATGTTTACCCGATTAATAATATTTATAGTATTATCAACTATTTATATTTATGCAAATAATACTGATGTTGTAAAGACTAAACTAACTGCTACAAATAAAAGTTTCAATTCTCAATTGGAATATAAGTCAAAAACAGTTACAAGTGATGTACTTTTAGATGAAAGTTTTGAAGGAACTGTTACCGGTTGGACTGCAATAGATAACGATGGAAATGGTGAAACCTGGGGATTTTACGAAGAAGAACCTCCGGCAGATACATTAGCACATACAGGTGTTCGAGGTGCTGGTTGTTTTTATAATTCTACTGGATGTGATGATTGGTTTATTACTCCACAAGTTGCTTTACCGGCATCAGAAACAGCAACTTTTTCATTTTGGGCAAAATCTCATTCAAGCAATTATCTGGAATCTTTTAATGTGAAGTTATCAACAGGAGAAGCTGTTGTTGGTGATTTTAGCATAACTCTTCAGGAAGTGTCACAGACTCCTTATGAATGGACTCTATATACATATGATCTTTCAGCATATTCAGGTCAAAATGTTTATCTTGCTGTGCAATGTGTGTCTGTTGATTGTTTTTATCTTTGGGTTGATGATTTCTATATTGAAACAGAATCAGGTGATGATTGGACTAGTCAAAATATCACACTTTATAATACTGCTGAAGCAGAATTAATGGCCAGAACCGGTGATATTGATAATATGGGTTTTGGATGGCCAACGAATTTTGATCCTTTTTCGGGTCAAAGTACTCCTTCCCATGGTTTTCCCTGGACTATTGATTCTACTGATGCTCCTGGTACTGATAGGATTATGGTTGTTTCAAGTTATGTTGGAACACCTCCAAGTGGAAGCGATGGTTATACAAATGGTACAAGCCGACCAGATAATGATCCACAACCCATAACAGTTACTTATGATTTAAATGGTATTACTATAAATTCTGCAATACTTCAGGTTTTTGCTGATGATTTTCAGGCACCTGTATGGGGTGCAAATTATCAGGTAACTATTGATAATGTCAGAGCTCCGTTTTTTGAAGATGTAATAAATTCATTATCACAAAGTGGTCCTATTGGAAAAATTGTTAGTGTTAACATTCCAAATAGTTTTCTTCAATATTTTTCAGATGGTGAAGTTGCAATTTTATTTGACGATCCAACAACAGGTGCTGGTGATGGGTATGCAATTGATTTTGTTAAGATATTAATTAATCCGGGCACATTTACATATACCGGCACAATAACCGGTGTTGTAAAAAACAGTGAAGATAACTCATTTATTGCAGGTGCTACAGTTTCTGCTTCCGGTATAATTGAGAATGTAACAAATGCAAATGGTGAATTTACACTTAATGACGTACCGGCAGGCGTTAATTATATAAGTGTTGAGGCAGATGGCTTTTCAACTACTTTTACAACAGTTGATTTAGAAGCAGATGAAACAGAGAATATCACCATCATGATGACTCCAAGTATTGAAATACCGGCAATATTAAGTACAGATTACGGACCGCCTGCAAGTGCAAATACATGGGAGAAATTTACAATTCCATTAACACATGAGTCTTTTGGTGTTGAATCCTCAGTATTTGAAGAATCTATGAAAAATATCACAATGATAAGGATTAGAACGGAATTGCATACGGGATCAGATATAGGTTCAATTGATCTTGTAAAAATGGGTGATACATATACCAGTACGTTTTCAAGTGGAACAGAAGGATGGACAGTGATGGGTGATGGCACTATGTCCTGGGTCGCAAATGGTGGAATGACTGGTGGATATATTACTATTGGTGATTGGGCCACTGGAGATTGGCACTGGGCTGTAGCTCCGGATTCGTGGACTGGAGATATCAGTGAATTTATTAATGAAAATTTTGAATTCTATTTTAAAACAGATTATCCTAGTTATAATGCTGTAGTAGAACTCCACACCGGTGTGGCAAATAGAATAGTAATGACAGCTGATAAAATGAATTTAGTTCCAGGAGAAACTACTCAGATAGAAGTTAAACTGAATCCACAAGCTCAGTCAAATACTACAATTTCTCTTTCTTCTTCTAATACTAGTTATATAACTGTTCCTTCATCTGTTATAATTCCTGTAGGACAAATTTCTGTTACTTTTACAGCAGAAGCTCTTTCAGGTATTTCAAGTCAGGTATCAAGTGTTATTTCAGCATCTACATCGGGATATAGTACTGCCCGTCTTACTATGACAGTTGGTCCAGAAAGCACCACAACTCTAACCGGAATAGTCACAGATGCAACAACAGGACTTCCGGTTGATGGTGCAATGGTTGCATTAGGTGAAATATCATCAACCACTGATTCTGATGGAAGATACTTACTGGAAAATGTTCCTCCAGGTCAATTGACAGCAGAATTTTTAGGTTCACCGATTTCTGGTACTGCACCTCTCAATGTTCAGTTTACAGATTATTCAACAGCAAATACACAAACAGTAAACTCAACGTCCAGCGGATACATAGACTATTTAAACAGACAAGTACAGATTATAGAAAATCAGGAAAATGTACTTGATATATCACTCTCACCAGTTTTAACAAGTGGAGCAGTTAGATTTGTATTGAGTTGGGATGATGATCCAAGAGATCTGGATAGTTATTTGCTTACACCTGAAATTGAAGGGACAGAATATTCCATTTATTATGGCAATAAAGGAAATATAGAAAGTGTTCCTTATGCAATATTGGATGTAGATGATACTGATGGATACGGACCTGAGACAATTACTATTCATCAAAGTTTTGACGGTACTTATAAATATTACATTAAAAAATTTGCCGGAAACCAATTATTAACTGAGTCTGATGCTGTCATACATATTTATAATGAAAATGGATTGATTAATTCTCTTCATATTCCGACTAATGGAGATGGGAATTATTGGTATGTTTGTGACATGAATGGAGCAACAAATTCAATAAATATTGTAAATACGATTCAAGAAAGTGCACCTGCTTCAACATCGGGTAAATTATTATTAGCAAATCCTAAACCTTCTTTCAAACAAAAAGTACAAACTGATGTTATTTCATGGGAATGGGATTTTGGTGATGGCGAAACAAGTACAGAAAAAAATCCACAGCATCTTTTTACAAGTTCAGGCTATTATACAGTTCAGTTGAAAGTATCTGATGGTGATAATGATAATATTGAAATTAAAGAAGATTACATATATGTAGAAAATTCTGTAACTACTATAGATACTCTATTGGATGAAAGTTTTGAAGGTGATTTTTCA
>JAOZSG010000322.1 GCA_029939785.1 Fidelibacterota bacterium
TGCAACAGTTAAACCACCAAAATCAGCAATATTTTCTCCTAATGTTAATTCTCCACTAATATGTAATGTATCAATAACAACAAACTCATTAAACTGATCAATTAAAAGTTGTGTCCGTTTTTTAAATTCAACTTCATCTTCTTCTGTCCACCAATCGACCATATTACCATTTTTATCAAAATGACGACCCTGGTCATCAAATCCATGAGTCATTTCATGTCCAATAACAGCACCAATTGAACCATAATTAATTGCATCCTCTGCATTAGGGTTAAAAAATGGTGGCTGAAGAATTCCTGCCGGAAAAGTTATATCATTTCTGATTGGATGATATCCTGCGTTTACAGTTTGTGGACTCATAATCCATTTTTCTTTATCAACAGGTTTACCATATTTCTCAAAATCTTTATAATGATTGAAATAAGCCACACGACGAATATTGTTAATATATGAATCACGCTTTATTTCTAATTTTGTAAAATCTTCCCATTTGTCCGGATAGCCTATATTTACATTCATAGATTCCAATTTTTCAAGTGCTGCTAACTTTGTAGAATCAGTCATCCATTCTAATTTTTCTATACGTTTACGAAGAGACTTTTTTAAATTTTCTACAAGTTTAACCATTTTTGTCTTTGATTCCGGAGGAAAATGTTTTTTGACATATAACTGACCTAATAATTCACCTATTGATCCGTTCACAGATTGTGTTACTCTTTTCCAGCGAATCTGTATTTCCTTACTTCCTGATAGAAATTCAGAATAAAACTTATAATCCTGATTAACAAAATCGGCATTTAAAAATTCTGCTGATCGATTAATCAGATTCCAGCGAAGATAAATTTTCCAACTATCAAGACTAACTTTATTCATTAACACACTAATCTCTTCAAAAAATCTGGGAGACATTACGATAACTTCTTCAAAATCAACGTTACTGATATTTGCAAAATATCGTCTCCAATTAAAATTTGGAGATAATTTTTTTAGTTGCTTCATGCTATATTTATTATATAAACTCTGAATATTTCTCATCTCTAACCTGGTTTTGGATTTTTGGGCCAAACGAATTTCAATATCCATTACAGTGCTTGCATAATTCATTGCAATTTCCCTGTTTATTCCCATTAATTCAAACATTCTTGAAATATGTTTAATATATTCAGCACGAATTTCTTTTGAGCGATCATCATTTTTTGTATAATAATTTCGATCTGGTAATCCTAAACCTGCTTGCACAAGATAAAATTTGTATATGGTGCTATTCATAAAATCCTGCTCTATACCACCACCAAATATTGGGTCAAGTCCATATATATGAAATCTTGCAATAAGATCCTGTAAATCCTGTTTTGTTTTAAGATTATCAATTCTATCAAATTCAGATTGCAGAGGTTTGAGACCATCTGATTCTATTTTTACTGTATCCATTCCTGTATAATAAAAATCACTTATTTTCTGTGTAGTACTTCCGTATTTTGCATCGGATATTTTTGATACTTCTTCTAATATATTATGGATATTCGCATCACATTCTTCTCTAAGAATATTAAAATTTCCGTAACTGGTTTTATCATCAGGAATTGTCGTTTTATCCAACCATCCACCATTTGCAAACCTGAAAAAATCGTCACCAGGTTTTACGGTTATATCCATATTTTCTTTGGATATGGCTGATTCAAACTTATCTGAACAACTTACAAGTAATGTAAGTACAGCAAGAGTAAAATAAAATATACTATTTTTTTTCAAAATTCCCCTCATCTCTGTTCTCCTCTATATATAATTTATTGTGATAATGGAATAAAATTAACTCCTTTAAATCAAACAAGTGCATCATATAATATTTCAACAGGGTGATAAGCATCTTTCCCTGTCCCATCTTTAATCTGATGACGACAACTTGTTCCCGGTGCAGAAATTATAGTATCATCAGATGCCTTCCGTACTTCCGGAAAAAGCACCAGTTCACCTATTTTCATAGATAATTCATAATGTTCTTTTTCATATCCAAAAGCCCCTGCCATTCCACAACATCCTGAAGCAATTTCTACTACTTCATGATTCTTTGGAAAAGATAATATTTCAACCAATTCTTTTGTGGATGCTATTGCCTTTTGCTGACAATGACCATGAACTTTGATTTTCCTTGGCTTTTCATCAAAATTCTCAAGTTTTATTTTCCCATTTGCAATTTCACGTGTTAAAAACTCTTCAAAAAGAAAACATGACTTTGCTAATGTATCAGCAGCAGGTTTCAACTCTTTAATCGCCAAATCCGGATATTCATCTCTGAATGCTAAAATAGCAGAAGGTTCAATTCCTACAAGTGGACTGTCATCATTTATTATATCTTTCATATATTCAATATTTTTATTTGCTATTTTTTTTGCACTTCGAATTAATCCTTTTGATAAATAAGTTCTTCCACTCTCCAGATGTTTTGGAATGACAACTTCATAACCCAATTTAGTTAATAATCTTATAGCCTTTATTCCAATATCTGTATCATTAAAATTTGTAAATTCATCATTAAAAAGATAGACTTTACCATTTGGATAATTATCTTTTTCAAATTCTTTTTTATTTTTTTTCATCCATCGTTTAAAAGTAATTTTATCAAGCAAAGGCATACTGCGTTTACCGGTGAAACCGATCATTCCTGCAATCAATTTTGATTTCATGAAAAAATTAAAAACAGGAGGTACCAATGAACCTAACGCATTTACTTTGGATATATTCGCTACCAACAAAGATCTTAAAGGTACACCATTTGAATCATAGTAATGTTGTAAAAACTCAGCTTTGAGTTTGGCAACATCAACTGTTGATGGACATTCTGACTTACATGCTTTACAGGAAAGACATTGATCCATTACTTCGTAAATTTCTTTATGGTTAAACGGATTTTTCTTAGTGGAACGTGTAAGATATTCCCTGAGGATATTTGCCCGTGCACGAGTACTGTTTTTTTCATCTCTTGTAGCCATATAAGATGGACACATAGTGCCACCGATTAATGGAGATTTGAGACAATCTGCTGATCCATTACATTTTTCTGATGCACCTTGAATTCCCAAAGTATTCGAAAAATCAAAAATCGTTTTAATATCTTTTAGTTTTGAACCGATTTCATACCTGAGACTTGTATTCATTTGAGGAGTATTAATTATTTTATTTGGATTAAAGATATTGTTTGGATCCCAGGATTGCTTTACTTTTTTACACAATTCTAGATTATGCTCACCTATGATTATTGGTATAAATTCTCCTCTGACTCTTCCATCACCATGTTCACCACTCATCGAACCTCTGAAGGTTTTTACTAATTGTGCAACTTCAGTTCCGACTTGCCGAAAAATTTTTACGTCTTCTTTTTCTTTTAGGTTTAACATAGGTCTAAGATGTAATTCTCCTGAACCAATATGAGCATAATAAACACAATCTAAATCATATTTTTTTAAAATTTCCTGGTATTTTTCCATATACTCAGGAAGGTCTTCCGGCATAACAGATGTATCTTCTATAAACGCTTCAGCTTTTTTTAATCCAGGAAAATTAGATAGCAATCCAAGCCCTGCTTTTCGTAATGCCCAAACTTTGTTTACATCTTCATCATAAAGTGTAGGAAAATGATAACCATATCCTGCTGCTCGCATATCTTTTTCAAGATTTTTTGCAATTTCTTCTATCTCTTTTTTTGTTTCTCTTGCAAACTCTACAACCAATAAAGCTTCAGGATCACCTTTTATAAAAAACCTGTTTTTTGATTGCTCAATGTTTTCTTTCGTACATTCGAGAATTTTATCATCAAGCATTTCAA